>JAHWKP010000120.1 GCA_019347775.1 Actinomycetota bacterium
GAGTAGCCCGTTCCGAAATCATCGACGGCGATCCTCAAGCCGAACGCCGCCAGGGCGGCGAGCATCTCGGCGCCGGTTTCCTCCGACTCGAGCGCCTTGGACTCGGTGAGCTCGAGCGTCACGGCCGAGGGGTCAAGGCCATGGTCGGCGAGCACCGCCTTGATGTGTTCGAGCAGACGAGAGTCGCGCATCAGCTGGGCAGGCATATTCACCGCTACCGGGATCTTCAGCCCCTGGTCCGCCCACCGTCGATGCTGGGCGATGGCTTCGCTGATGGCCCAGAACGTGAACGGTGTAATGAGATCGGTCTCCTCCGCCATGGGTATGAAGTCGCCCGCGGGTACCAAACCGTGATCAGGATGCTGCCATCGCAACAGCGCCTCGACACTCGTGAGCTCGTCGGTACGGAGATTTACCTTCGGTTGGTAGACCAGGCGCAGCTCACCCTCGTCGAGGGCACGCGCCATGTGAGAATCGGTCCCGAGGATGAAGACCGCCGACGCCACGAGCAGCCCCAGCTGCGCCCACCACCACCGCAACTCCCAGCCCGACGAACCGAGGAGCATCCCCGCGCCTACTCCGACCGCGGCCACTCCCGTGATCCAGGTGATCAGGATCCGACGCCTCGTCCGGATCCACTTCACCGCAAACTGCAATAGGGCCACGGCGATTGCCACGACTGCTGCAATTTCGAGGACGCGGTTGGTCTCCGCTGGCTCAGGTTCGAGCATTGCCTGCACGAGGTCAGCGTTGAGAACCGACGCGACCACTCCGACGACCGCTAATCCGAGCAGCAAGGCAGTCGTCCTCGGCCGTCGCAAGACCGACGGAACCGGCAGCGGACTCATGGCCGCGATCAGAACCAAGCCGAAGGCCAATCGCGAAGCCGCTCCGTAAAAATGGTGGACCGGGTCCACGGCGGTTGCGCTGAACAGGGCGTGGGGCAGGAATAAGAGGGCTAGCGCGGCGAATGCCGCTGACAACAGCCAGGCCCGGCTCGTGCCGTCCATCCTGAATCGCACCCACGTCCCCCACGCCGTAGCTGCCGCGCCTGAAGACAGCAGTACGACGTAGCCCGCATGCAACAACTCCGAGCGGAATTCGGTTCGCCCCGCCGGAAGCACGAGCAGAGCGACGCCGATGAACGAGAAGGCGCCCAAGATGCCCCATTGCGCAGCACGGATCCGACGCCGACTGTGCGCCAGCCTGACTGGCTTGGCCGCAGTGGAGAGGGATGTCCTGATGGTTTCAGCCTACGGGTCCTACCCCGCCCACCGCTCTCATAGCTGTTGGCCACAACGGGGGTGGACCTGGTTGGTTCCCACTGGTGAGCTCGGGACAAATCGTGGGAAGGTAAAGGCCATGAAACTTCCCCGAACCGCTCTCGCTCGGGCGTGCCTGGTCGTCGCGGCCGGCGCGTCCGTCGGTGCCGTTGCAGCTTTCGCCCCCTTGTCGGCGGGCGCCCATCCGGGACCGGTCGACACCTCAGGCGGCCACTACTGCA
Source organism: Actinomycetota bacterium (assembly GCA_019347775.1). Lineage (GTDB taxonomy): Bacteria > Actinomycetota > Acidimicrobiia > Acidimicrobiales > JAHWKP01 > JAHWKP01. Next base: position 1,505 of record JAHWKP010000120.1, read on the forward strand.
CGGCGGCCCAGAATGCCTCGGGGCTGTGCGCCCCGCCGACTTACCACCGCCACGATGAGAGTGGTGGACAGGTAGTTGTCACTCCGGGCCCTGAGGCCGCTCAACTGACCGGTCAGCAGCAGGATCCCACGACGCCGCAGCCGGCTCCGGCACCTGCGCCCGCGCCTGCACCGGCTCCGGCCGTCACTCCGGTGAACCAGGACCTTGCCCAGACGGGTCCGATCTCGATGGAGGTAGCCATCTTCGGAGGCGTGCTCACGGCGATGGGTGTCGTGGCTCTGGTTGCGCACGGGCGCATCCCGCTGCCAGTGATTCTCGAGTTGGAGCGGCGTTCTATCGCCTGACCCGTCGGTAGGCGTCGGGCGTTATAGGTTCAGTGGATGCCCTACTCGGGCGCAGTGCCATGTGGAGACGATGGGAGCCGACCTCTTTCGGTATCCGATGTCTCGGATCTTCTCAGCGCGACCTGCGCGCTTCCATCCGCGGTACCCACAGTTGGCGCAGAGATCGAATGGCTAGTGGCCGACATCTCCGACGCCGATGCGCGCCCGACGGTTGCCTTCCTTCAGAACGCGCTGTCCGACGTCCATTTCCCGGCCGGCAGCCGGCTTACGTTCGAGCCCGGCGGTCAGCTCGAGTTGAGCTCCGTGCCGGCCCGCACACCCGATGAAGTCGCCCAAGCCCTGCGGGCGGATGTAGCGGTCCTCCGTCCGGCGCTGCGGGCATACGGCCTGGATCTCCGCGCAGAGGCGAATGATTCAGGACGCGCTCCGCGGCGCGTGAGCAATCGTCCGCGCTACGAAGCGATGCAGACGTGGTTCGAAGCCGGAGGATGGACGACCGCTCGCGAAATGATGTGCAACACCGCGTCGGTGCAAGTGAATATCGGCTGTGGCCCCGACCCCGTCTCGACGTGGCGGCGCGTCCATGCGCTCATCCCGGTGTTGGCAGGAGCCTTCGCCGCGTCGTCCGCCCACGGTTGGGCGTCGAGCCGTCTGCGCGCCTGGGCAGGGCTCGACCCCAGCCGGACTTCGTCGGCCCTTTCGTCTGGCGATCCAGTGGCCGACTGGGCCGCGTATGCCCTAGCCGCAAATACGATCGCCTGGCGCGACGCCAACGGTGAGGTTCGGCCTGCGGACGGCGCCTTCAGCCTGGCCGAGTGGATAGCAGGTGCGCCTTGCGCGCCGCGGCCCCCGACCGTGGCCGACTTGGACTTGCACGTCAGCACGCTTTTCCCACCAGTCCGGCTGAAGGGATGGCTGGAGATCCGCGTGATCGACATGCTCCCGGACGAGTGGTGGCCGGTGCCGATAGCAGTGACGTCGTCGCTGCTCGGCACCGGTAGCGCGGGAGCCGACAATTACACCTGGCTCGACGCCGTGGCGGGGCTCACGTGGCAAGACGCGGGACGCCAGGGCTTGGGTCTTCCGGCCCTCGCCGAAGCCGCCGATCACGCCTTCGCCTTGTCCGAGGCCATCCTCGAAGGTCAAGGGAGTCAGCTCACGGAACTCGTCAGTCGATACCGGTCGCGCTTTATAGCCCCACAGCTCGGGGTATGTGCGTCACGGTCCGCGGTGCGCGCATGAGCGTCGTCGACGAGTTGGCCGACGGCCTGGAAAAAGCCCGACGGCGCTCGCTAGAACTGCTCCGCCCGCTGCCGGAGGAAGCGCTTGTCGCTCAGTATTCGGACCTGATGTCCCCGTTGGTGTGGGACCTGGCGCACATAGGGAACTACGAAGATCTGTGGCTGGTGCGGCAACTCGGCGGACCAGCCGTACTGCCCGCAGTTGACGAGCTCTACGACGCTTTCCTGCAGCCTCGGGCGCGGCGGCCGGCGCTGCCCCTCCTGTCGCCGGCCGAGACGCGCCAGTACATCGCCCGCGTCCGGGGCAGGTGCCTGGACCTCTTGTCGGCGGCGGATCTCGGCTCCGAGGATCCCTTCCTGGCTGGCGGCTTCGGTTACCGGATGGTCATCCAGCATGAGCACCAACACAACGAGACCATGCTCGCGACCTTGCAGCTGTCGGGCATCGAGAGCGACTACGGCGGATTCGAGTCGGACGGACTCGGATGGGCCAAGACAGGCGAGAGCCGCGTCCCGGCCGCGACTTTCGTGATGGGCACCGACACTGATCCGTGGGCTCTCGACAACGAGCGTCCCGCTCACTCGGTACACCTCGACGACTACTTCATCGACGCCCGCCCAGTCGACAACGAGGCGTGGATGGAGTTCATGGAGGCGGGTGGCTACGAGGAGAACTCACTGTGGTCGCCGGACGGTTGGGCCTGGAAGTCACAGGAACAGATCTCCGCGCCACTCTTCTGGGAGCGAGATGGTGGAGGGGTCTGGAAACGTCGACACCTCGGCCGGGCCACAGAACTGCGGCCCAACGACGCCGTGCAGAACGTCGGCTGGTACGAAGCCGAGGCATTTGCTCGGTGGGCAGGGCGCAGGCTCCCGACGGAGCAGGAATGGGAGCGCGCTCACCGGGCGGGATTAATAGAAGGCGTGGGCGAGGTGTGGGAATGGACTTCGTCGGACTTCCTCCCGTACCCGGGCTTCAGGCCCTTCCCTTATCGGGAATACAGCGAAGTCTTCTTCGGCAAGGAGTACAAGGTTCTCCGCGGCTCATCGTGGGCGACGCACGCCACCGTTGGCAGGCCGACATTCCGCAACTGGGACTACCCGGTCCGGCGCCAGATCTTCAGCGGGCTCCGCACGGCGCGGGACGGCTGAGGAGGGTGTGCCGACAGCTGGCCTACGTTGGCCCGCCTGTAACTCTGGCGTCGGTAGTGCTCGACCCGCCGCACTCGCTGCTTCGCCAGAGTTACGCGCCGCGAGAACAGAGTCACGGCGTGGTGAACGCCGACGGATTCGGCGTCGGGTGGTACGCACCCAGTGTCAGGTCTGAGCCGGCGCGGTACCGCACCTGCTCGCCCATCTGGTCGGATCTCTCCTTCGCCAGCTTCGCTCCTGTGGTGACGACGCCAGCCCTGGTGGCTTCGGTGCGAAGCGCCAGCCCGCCTAACCCGGTCGAGGCCAGTGGGGTGGCGCCCTTCACCAGCGGGCCGTGGCTCTTTGCTCACAACGGTGCGGTCGAGGGCTACCGGTCGGGACCCGATGGCCGGTACGGCGTGAGGCCGGCGCTGACCGCGCTGGTATCGCAGGACAGACTGGCCGGCTTGGACGGCGCCTCGGACTCCGAGCTGCTGTTCGCGCTCACGCTGGACCATTTCGATTCAGGTGATTCGCCCGAGGTGGCGTTGACCAAGACGGTCGCCGCCGTGCGCGACGTCGCTCCAGCTCGGCTCAATTTGATGCTGTGCGACGGCAAGAGCATTACGGCCACCGCGTGTGGAGAGTCGTTGTACGTCCGGCAAGCTGAAGGCCAAGCGACCGTCGCTTCCGAGCCGCTCGAGGATGGTGCGTGGGAGAAGCTCCCCGATGATTCGCTAGTCACGGCGAGTCCAGCGAGTGTGAAAGTGTCGAAGCTGTGAGCCGCTTGTCCGTCGACGTCCACTTAGCGCCCGACGAGTTGAGTTCGTCGCTCCGTCGGGACGCGAAGCGGGGTCTCACCGCCTCGCCGAAGTTCATGCCACCGAAGTGGCTCTATGACGAGCGAGGCTCCGACCTCTTCGAGGCCATTACCCGTCAACCGGAGTACTACCCGACCGAGTCGGAACGAAGCCTGCTGCGCACCGTCGCCAAACAAATTGCGGCCACGACCAAATCGGACACCCTCGTAGAACTGGGGTCGGGTACTTCCGACAAGACACGGGTGTT
>JAHWKP010000121.1 GCA_019347775.1 Actinomycetota bacterium
CGTGCCGGAGCTGCCCGACGAAGTGACTATGGCGGCCGTGGTAGCTCGCATGGGCGATCCCCACGGCGGCCGTTTCCGCGACGCCTTAGCCATGTGCTGGCTCGACGCCCGGCCCGTCACGCTCGAGTCGCAGATCAGAGATGACGATCACCGTGACCGCCGCATGCTCCTGAGGGCTCGTCCCGCTGCGACCGGCGATTACTTCAAGGTGGTCGGCGTACTTCTCGACTGAGGACCGCCGGCAACGACGAAGTAGCGCAATTGGGCCCAGCCCGACGGCCTCAGGTGTCTTCGAACAAGCTCGGTGTGGGCGCGGGTCGGGGCGGGGGCTTCAGGCCGATATGGGTCCAGGCTGCAGATGTGGCGACCCGGCCGCGGGGGGTGCGCATGAGAAATCCCTGCTGGAGCAGGAAAGGCTCATAGACGTCCTCGACCGTTTCCGGTTCCTCCCCGACGGCCACGGCCAGGGTCGTCAGGCCGACGGGACCGCCGCCGAAGCGCTCGCACAGGGCCGACAACACGGATCGATCGAGCTTGTCCAGGCCGCGCTCGTCGACACCGAACAGCGCCAGCGCCTTCTGGGCCACCGACAGGGTGACCTTGCCGTCGCCGCGCACCTCAGCGAAGTCGCGCACACGCTTCAGCAGGCGGTTGGCGATCCGCGGGGTCCCCCGCGACCGCCGGGCAATCTCGGCTGCAGCCCCGGCCTCGATCGGCACGCCGAGAATCCCCGACGAGCGCAGAACGATGGCCTCCAGGTCGACGGCGTCGTAGTAGTCGAGTCGGGCCACGAACCCGAAGCGGTCGCGTAAAGGACCGGTGATGAGCCCGGTGCGGGTGGTCGCTCCGACGAGGGTGAAACGTGGGAGGTCGAGGCGGATCGAGCGGGCCGCCGGTCCCTTGCCCAGGACAACGTCGAGCTGGAAGTCCTCCATCGCCGGATAGAGCACCTCCTCGACGGCGCGAGCGAGGCGATGTACCTCGTCGATGAACAGCACGTCGCCGTCGACCAAGTCAGCTAGCACGGCGGCAACGTCGCCGGCGCGCACCAGAGCCGGCCCGGACGTGATCCGCAAGTTGGTGCCCATCTCCGAGGCCACCACACCGGCCATCGTCGTCTTGCCGGTGCCCGGGGGCCCGGCGAACAGGAGGTGATCGGCGGCCTGGCCCCTCGCCTTGGCGGCGCCGAGGACGATGCCGAGATGCTCCTTCAACTCCGGCTGACCGACGAATTCATCCAGCCGCTTGGGCCGCAGCGTCAGCTCCTCGACTGCTTCCAGCGGGTCCGCGGTCGCCAATACCTCCCGGCGCGTCATCTCGCCCCCGCCATGGATCTGAGGGCCAACCGAAGCAACTCCTGCTCCGTTCCCTCGTCGGGCAGGTCGCGCACCGCTTCGCGGACCTCGTCGGGCGAGTAGCCGAGGCTGGCCAGCGCCACCTTCACCGACGACCTCGGACCGTTGACCGAGTCGGAACCCACTGCAACGTCGAAGTCCTCGCCGCTTTCCTCCAGACGCGCCTTCAGTTCAAGGAGTAACCGCGCTGCGGTCTTCTTCCCGATACCGGGCACCGAGGTGAGGGTGTCGACGTCGTCGGTGGCGACGGCCCGGCGCAGTGCGCTCGGGGGATGAACCGACAACAGAGCCAGAGCCAGCGCCGGACCCACGCCGTGGGCACCGATCAACGCCTCGAAGCAGTAACGCTCGTCCGCTGTGGGGAACCCGAAGAGCACGAGCGCGTCCTCTCGGACGTGGGTGTGGACATGGAGGAAGACGCTGGAACCGGGCTCCCCCACCGGTCCCAGAGCAGACAGCGGCACGGTCACTCGATATCCCACGCCGCCCACCTCCACGAGGAGATGCCCCTCCGGGCCCCGCTCCAGCAGCGTCCCCCGCAGCGAACCGATCACGTCTTGGCTCCGGTCAGTTCATTCAGCGGCGCCCGGGCCAGGTGACACAAAGCCAGAGCCAGCGCGTCGGCTACGTCGGGCGGACTTGGAACTTCGGGTAGTCGAAGCAACGACTGGACCATCTTCTGCACCTGCTCCTTTGGCGCCGACCCGGTTCCCGTGACCGCCACCTTGACCTCATTGGCGGCGTACTCGACTACCTCGCAACCGCTCTCGATGGCCGTGCACATCGCGACACCCGCGGCCTGGGCGACTGGGATCGCGTTGCGCACCGCAGTCTGAAAGACCACTCGCTCGACCACCACGACATCGGGTCGGAGTTCGCTCATCAGGCAACGCAAGTCCCGGGCCAGAGCGGCCAAGCGCTCAGCCACGGGAGAGTCGATGAGAGTCGACAGCACTCCCCCGGCCTTCGCTTGCGCCGGCCGTCCGGGGGTTGCCTCGACCGCCCCGTACCCACACCTCGTGAGTCCTGGGTCGATGCCTAATACGAACACCTGTTCAAGGTACCCCGTGGCTCGGCGAGATCGGAGGATCTACGCCGGCCTAATAGGAACTCGAAGCGACGGGTGACACCGAACGCGAGAGAACCCCGCCTTTTCGGCGGGGCTCTCTTTCACTGCAGCCGGTGGTCCGGCAAGGAGGTCAGGAGGCGAGCGGATTCAGGCGCCTCAGCTGCAGCAGCGCCATACCCAGCGCCACGAGAGCGAAGCCGGCACCGAAGCCGATAGCGACATCGCTACCGGTGACGGCCAGGCCGGATCCGGTCGAGGCCGAAGTTGCAACGACGTCGACGTCGTCGCTACGAGGCAGCTCGGCCGGATCGACGATCGGAGTCGTCTCTCCCTCTCCGAACTCTGACGTGCCGGCAACTATGTCGAGCGGTGCGCCACCAAGGGCGTCAACCTCTGCCTGTGCGGCCGCGGCTGACGAAGAACCTTCACCACCCTCGGCCTGCAGGCAGGCGAGCGTGATGACGCCAGGAGCGCTCACGACACAGGTGCCACCACTGTCGGACGTGCCGACCTTGGTGTCATTCACTCCGAGCAGGTAGCTGGAGCTTCCCTCTTCCTCAGAAGAAGTTTCAGAATGCAGAACGGTCACGGTAACGCCGTCCTCCTCGCCCCCGACGTTGGCGCGCACACCGTCGCTCGAGGTCTTGCCTGTCGAGCGCTCGTCGGTGTGGCTGGCCTCCGAGTGGGTGTGAAGAACGTTGACCGAAGCGACACCCGAGTTGACCAGGACGAGCTTCAGGAGCGCGGCGTCGGACTCAGACGAACGGGTCTCTCCGTCGTCCTCGACGGTGACGCTCCACGGCGTAACCATCACGCGGCCCGCGGGGGTGTCGCCCGTGTCCAGCAACGATCCTTCATTGTGGCCGGGACCCTGCTGCGAGCCACCGGTGGATCCTTCGATCACGGGCTCACCATTTAGGGCAAGCGCATTGGCACTGCCCTCAGCCGAAGACTGGCTGGCCGAGGCCTGCGTGTGGCCCACCTCGACAATGTCCAGCACGTTCAATGCGACCGCCTCGGAAGATCCGGGCGGCGCGGGGGTAGTCGTCGTTTCAGCGGTTTGAGCGCCGGCTACACCGATTGGTAAGACCAATGCAGACGCACCGGCTGCGAATGAAATCAGCTTGCGGTGCTTCATGGTTGGGGTCTCCTCCTTGACCGGGCCGTCCAGCCCGTCTCGTTTGTGACCCCGTATACCTCCCCGACGGGCGGGGGGATGCAAACACGGCTGTATTGCGCTGTATCGCCGAGTCGGGCTCCCGGCGGCGCTGCGCAGCAGGGCTTACAGCGCTAGCCGACGGCCTCTAAGACCTCGTCGGGGATGTCGAAGTTGGCGTGCACCGCCTGCACGTCGTCATGGTCTTCGAGCAGTTCGATCAGCCGCAGTACCTGCCGGGCATCACCCTCAGCCGAAAGCGGCACGGTTGTGGATGGGATCATCGCCCACTCTGCAGATTCGACGGGCAGGCCAGCTGACTCGACCGCCGTCTTCAGGTCTGACAACGCAGCAGGCGGGCCGCTTACCTCCCACACGCCGCCGTCCTCGTTGATGTCTTCGGCGCCGGCGTCGAGCGTGGCCGCCATGAGCGTCTCCTCGTCGGCTCCGTCACCGACGATGACTACCGCTCGCCGGTCGAATTGCCAGGCGACCGCACCGGGCTCGGCCATCGAGCCTCCGTTCTTCGACAGCATCGCCCGTATCTCCGCGCCGGTGCGATTGCGGTTGTCGCTCAGGCACTCGATCATCAGAGCGACTCCACACGGCGCGTAGCCCTCGTAGGTGATCGGCTCGTACCGGACTCCCTCTAACTCACCGGTGCCGCGCTTGACGGCGCGGTCGATCGTGTCCTTGGGGACGGACGCGTCGCGTGCCTTTTCGTACATGGTCCTCAGCGTGGCGTTGGCGGTGAGATCGCCGCCTCCCTCCCGCGCTGCCACCTCGACCTGCCGCAGAAGTCGGGCGAAGCTCTTCGCCCGCTTTTGGTCAGCCGCTCCCTTGCGGTGCTTGATCGTCGCCCACTTCGAGTGACCGGACATCAGACCCCCTGGATGAAGAGATTGTGAAGGCGTCCGTCGCCGGACAGCTCTGGATGGAAAGAACTCACCAATACCGCACCTTGTCGGCACACCACGGGGTCGCCTGACTGAGTGGCCAGTACCTCCACGCCGTCACCGGTGCGTTCGACGACCGGAGCGCGGATGAACACGGCGTGCATCGGAGCGTCCAAACCCTCGACGGCGAGATCGGTCTCGAACGAATCGAGCTGCCGGCCGTACCCGTTACGTCGCACGCCGATATCGATCGCCGCGAACGGCTGCTGATCGGCACGGCCGTCGGAGATCTCCTTCGCAAGCAGGATCATGCCGGCGCAAGTCCCGAAGGCGGGCATACCGTCACGGAGACGCTCCTGAATCGCATCCCACAACCCCGACGACCCGAGCAGCAGCGACAGGGTGGTCGACTCGCCACCGGGGAGAACGAGTGCGTCGAGACCGCTCAGGTCCTGCGTCGTGCGGACCTCGATCGGACTGGCCCCACATTCAGAGAGCGCGGCGCGATGCTCCCGAACGTCCCCCTGCAGCGCCAGAACACCTATTTTCATGGCTCTTCGCGCAAGCGCTCATCGCGGTCGCCGTGGGGCCCCACCCACGGCGGGCAGCTGCTAGCGCGCTTCACCACCTGCATCTGCGTGTGCACCTGGGGGCTTCCCCATGCTCACCAGCCGCGATCTGACAGCCGCTCGGTGACCTTGTCGGATTCCTGGCCCTTCATGGGCTCGCCGAGTCCGCGGCTCACCTTGGCGA
>JAHWKP010000122.1 GCA_019347775.1 Actinomycetota bacterium
CTGTTTCACTACCGCGGTAGGCGGGTGGATCTACACCTCCAACTCAGAAGTGGCCGGCAACGCCGGTGGATGCGGTGCTCTGCGCTTCTCGGCGGCGGGCGAGGTGGAGGACGCCTATCCGATCGTCAGTGGGACATCGAGCAACTGCGCCGGCGGTGCGACTCCTTGGGGAACATGGCTGTCGTGCGAAGAGCACCCCTCCGGTCTCGTCTGGGAATGCGACCCCCTGGGCCGACGGCAGGCGATCGCTCATCCGAGGATGGGGGCGTTCACCCATGAAGCGGTGGCGGTCGATCCGATCGGCCGTCAGCTCTACATGACCGAAGACGTCCGCGACGGGCGCTTCTACCGCTACTCGCCGGCGAGATATCCCGATCTGTCCGAAGGGCAACTCGAAGTACTGGTTGCCGGTTCCGACACGGGCGAGGTCACCTGGGCCGAGGTGCCGGATCCCTCTGGCGAGGCAGGCGCGACACGACACCAGGTGCCCGAGAGCAAGCGCTTCAACGGAGGCGAAGGCATCTGGTACGACGCCGGCTTCGTGTACTTCACCACCAAAGGTGACGACCGGGTGTGGATCTACGACACGACCAGGGCGAAGCTGGACATCCTCTACGACGCCGCGGCCCTGGACGACCCTCCGCTCACCGGCGTCGACAACATCGTGGTGGCGCCTTCGGGTGACGTCATCGTCGCTGAGGACGGAGGCGATATGGACCTCGTCCTCATTACCCCCGACCGAGTAGTCGCCCGCCTGGTGAAGGTGACAGGCCAGGACGAGTCGGAGTTGTGCGGACCCGCGTTCGATCCTTCCGGGAAGCGTCTGTACTTCAGCTCGCAGCGGGGGCCGGCGCCGCGAGGACCGGGGATCACCTATGAGGTCACCGGACCCTTCCGTAACGTGCGCGCCGCCCCGTCGGCGGGAGCGCCACCATCCGTAGCTGCGCCGAATGGCTCTGCGGAAGACGGCGGGAGTAACCTGACCGCTACGGCCCTGGTTACCGCCGCGGGTCTCACCGGATTGGGGCTGATCGCCTCTGCTCTAGCCGTTCGCAAACTACGCGATGCCCAGTCGTCGACCGCGGACGAGGTTGACGATGGGTGAGCCGCTCCACGGACGAGTCTGGGTGATTGCCCATCGAGGTGCGTCGCACGACGCTCCAGAACACACCTACGCCGCCTATGACCAGGCGGTCACCGATGGTACGGACTTCCTCGAGCACGACCTGCAAATGACGCGCGACGGCGTGCTTGTGTGCCTTCACGACCCGACGGTCGACCGGACGTCCGACGGCACCGGCTCCGTCTCGGAGCTGACGCTCGATGAGCTTCGGGCGCTCGATTTCGGATCCTGGTTCAACCAGGTGAACCCCGACCGGGCACATCCCGCCTTCGCCGGGCAGGAGATCGTCGTGTTCGAGGAGCAGCTCACCCGCTATCGCTCCAACGAACGCACGCTGCGCTTCCACGTGGAAACCAAGTTCTCAAAGAGCACGCCGGCGTCCGACATCTCGTCTGGAAGTCGGACTATGGAGCTCGAGCTCGTGCGGATCCTCGAGGCCAACGAGCTTCTCAACCCAGACGCGTCAGCGGCTCCGGTCGTCGTGCAGAGCTTCGACCCCTCGAGCCTGACCTTCATCAACGAGCTCACCAACGACGGGGTACCGACTGCGCTCTTGACGCCCGGCCCGGGGCCCGACGCCCTCCCACCGGGTGTCGACATCGCGGCGCCCAATTACCGCGCCTTGCTGGCCGACCCGGCGTACGTCGAACGCCGGCACGCCCAGGGAAACGAAGTACATACCTACACCGTCGACGAACCCGACCAAATTCGCCGGCTGATCGAGGTCGGCGTCGACGCAATCTTCACCAACCGACCGGGTCTCCTGCGTCAGATTCTCAGTGACGAGTTCCCTGCGTGGTCAGCTCGTCCGGCCGATGATCGAGCACGACGCTCCTGAGATCCGTACATTTGGTTGCTTATGGCAGCTAACAAGGCTTCTGTGTTCTGGGTCGCTGGGGTCACCGTCCTCGTGGCGGCACTTGCCGCGGGCCCGAGTGTTCCGGTCGGTGCCCAGGAGAGCCCCCCGGGCGAGTCGGGGTGCACGGTCTTCGATGCGCGGGGCGATACCGGTGATCTAGGTACGACCAACCCACGGGTCGAAGACCGAGCTGACATCACACAACTTTGCGTCGACTACGGATACGCGCTGCGCGTTGTGGTCGTCGTGGCGCAACCCACCGATCCCAAGTCAGATCCCGGATGGGGCGATACAGGTGATTCCCGGGTCGACTTCGGGTTCGACACCGATGACGATGCAGATCTCGAGCTGGTGGCCTCGGCCGACGGCGAGGACGAGGTCGTCGTGCGCGACGCCGCCAACGCTCAAGCGCTGTGTATCGCTCCGTTCTACGCCCTCGATACCGGCTACGCGCTCGAGGTGTCGCGCAACTGCCTCGGTGCGGACTCCGTCGCGACGACTGTCCGGATGGTCTACGACCCTGCGCCGGCTCCGACCGCCGGGCCGCTGGTCACGGACACGGCGCCCGACACCGGTTTCGTCCCCCGTGTCACCCGCACGCCTCCGGCGGTCCCCCAACCCCTTGCCGATGCTGCACCCGCGATCTGCAGTCCCGACGAGGAGAACGACACGGTCGACGAGGCGTTCCAGCCGGTGGTCTTCGATGCGGGTGACATCGTCGAGAGCTGCGTGCAGCACGGCGGCAGTGAACTGCGGCTCACGATGCGGATGCGCCGGCCCACCGATCCTCAGACTGAGCCGATCTGGCGCACTCGTTCGGTCGTGGCGTGGGATATCGACGCCGACAACGACCTGAGCGAGGACTTCACGGCGCTCTTCACCGACACCGGGGTAAGGCTGTATGCACCCGATGCCTCGGACGCCTCTGACTTCTGCGAAGGCACGCCGGGCTTCGACGGCACGTTGCTGATCGCCCACTTCCCCCGCCCGTGCCTCGGCAGTCCGGGGTTCGTCGCCGTCCGGCCCTTCTCGCTGTTCGCCCGGGTTGCCCAGATCGAGCCGGACCCGCCGGCGGCCATCGACCTGTTCCGGTTCCCGGGCTTCGGGCTCCTGGTGGGTGCCCCGGGCGCGACAGTTCCGCCGCAGGCGACAGGGCCGGTCCAGGAGCCGACTCCGCCGCGGAACCCGGTGGTTCCCGCACCTCCGCCCGCTGGCACCGAGGAAACCGGCGGCACCGGCCAGGGCGTGACCGTCCGGACCGCTACTGGCACTGCCACCGCGCCCGTCGTGACCCAAACCTCGACTTCCCGACTGGCCGTGACCGGTGCAGCCGTGGTCCCCATCGGTTGGGGTCTGGCCCTCACGATGGGCGGCGCCTTGCTCGTGATGGCCTCCCGACGGCGAGCGGCCGTGGCCCTGGTCGAACGAGGGCGCTGGGACGTTCTGCCGGGAAGCCGCTAAGGCGGGCTTTCCGGGGATGGATGCCTGCGGTTGACGATCCCCTTGTGGCCCCACCAAAGGAGAGGATGAAACTGGCGGTCGAGGAAGGCGGGGGCAAGCACGCGGCGGAGGTGACTCTTCTCGCGGAGGCCGCCGAAGGCAAGCCCGCGGCCGTGCGGCGTCTGCTCGACGACGCCGGGCCGGTGGTCTACGGATTTCTGTACGGCCGGGTCGGTGGGAATCCGACCGTCGCCGAGGATCTCGTGCAGGAAACGCTGCTGGAGGCAGTGCGGTCGTCGCACACCTTCCGGGGCGAGTCGGCACTGACAACTTGGCTGTGCACCATCGCCAGGCGACGGCTCGCCCGTCATTACGAGTCGGAGCGCAAGTCCGATGTGGCCCGGGCCGGGCTCTCGTTGGTGCGCGACGTGCCCGACCATGCCGAAGAGGACGTCGACCGGGCCGACGAGGTGCTTCGGGCGCTAGGGCGCCTCAGCGCCGTACATCGCCAGGTACTCGTCATGAAATACCTCGACGAGATGCACGTCGCCGAGATCGCCGCCGAGCTCGGCCGCACGAAGGTGCAGGTGCAGTCGCTGCTTCAGCGGGCGCGGGAGAGTCTCAGGCGAGAGATGAGCGACGAGGAAGCCGGGACGTCGGCGGCAGAGGCGACAGGGGCGGATTCCGATGAGTGAGCGTCGCGAGGAGAACCCGCTGCGCGGGATCGACGCGCCCCGGCCGCTGCCGCCCGAGCTGAGGGCGCGGCTCGAAGAGCACTTGTCCGCGGTCGCGACCGCCGTTCTGCCTGAAGGCATCGACCGGCCTCGGCCCATTCCGGCGCCTGCGCGCGAACGGGTGGAGAGGGCGGTGCTGGCGCAGGGTCGTTCCCGCCCGGCTGGTACGCGCCCGGCTACAGCGGCTCCGACTGCCTGGTACCGGAGCAGCCGCGCCCGCCAGTGGATGCCGCTCGTCGCCGCGGGCCTGGTGTTGTTCCTGGGCATGTCGGCCGCGCTGACGCTTACTCGGTCTGACCGCTCGACGCCTTCCGACAGTGCCTTGACCGAGTTCGAGCAGCGCGACGCCCCCACGGACGAATCGTTCGATTTCTCGGGAGGCGCCGGTCCGCCGCCCCCGTTCAGTGAAGGCCCGGTCGGAGGGCCCGTCGGAGCTCCGTCGCCGCTGCGCGAAGCGGCGCCGTCTTCCGACGCCGGCAAATCCGACGCTTCCAGTGGCCGGCCCGCGGCCTCGGCCGAGGCGGCACGGGCGCCGGTGCGGGTAGGTCTGTCCGGGCCCGACAACCAGGTCGCGACGGGCTTTCGGTCGTACATGAATGCCTTGAACGCGCAGGGCGGTGTCGGTGGATATCGCCGAGTCGAGACCGTCAACCCCTCGACCAGGGGGTCGATGGCCACGGTGAACACGTCGTTGGCCGGGCCGCTCGACCCGCGGTCTTCGGGTCCACGTCTAGAGGGTCCAGCGGCACCAGAGGGCCTGCTGCGATCCGACACGTTCTCGTTCGCCTCGGCCCCCGAGCGGCTCAGCCACCTGCTGGCCGACGCTCTCTACCCGGAGGCGCGTCCTGGTGCGGCAGTGGTCATCTTCACCGGCTCCGGAGTGTTCGACGAAGTTGTGCCTAACGCGGTTGCGAGCGCGTTGCGAGAGAAGGGCATCGTCGCCAATCGGGTGACGACCCGATCGGGGCGCCCGGCGCAATGGCCGCAGGCGGAGGTGGCGGTGCTGTCCATGACCGCAGAGGAAGTCGGCAACTGGCTGACCGCGGCGTCGGCGGAGGGTTACCGACCGGC
>JAHWKP010000123.1 GCA_019347775.1 Actinomycetota bacterium
CTGAACTGCGCCATGTTGGCGGCCGCGTCGTCGGGGCTCTGCCGGGTGTCGCTGGTGTAACAGCACACCGGGAAGGTGGCCGTCGCCTCGATCTCGCCGCCGCAGGCCTCCACCTGCTCCCGCACCAGCTCGGCCAGCTTGATCCGGTCTTCGTGGTTCTCGTCGGTTGTATGGAATAGCCCGAGCTTGCGGGTTTGGTTGTTCAAAGAGCCACCGGCCAGCACTGCCGGCTTGCCCACGACCTTCTGGCAGACGTACGTGGAAAAGGACTCGGCCTGGTATTCGATGGTCGGGTCGAAGCCCCAGATGAGCTTGGGGAACCTGCGGAAGAAGTCCTGGCTCTTGCCGGTGAGAGTCCCGAAGTTGAGTACGCCCCGGCGGGCCATCTCCGAGACGTAGTCGACCTCGTTGCCGCCGAAAGCGACGTCGCTGATGACGGCGAAGGGCTTGACTCTGGCGTAGTTGTCGGCGGCATGGGCGCGCCGCGACTCGGGGCTGCAGCTGCTGCCGCAGTCGTCGAAGTACACGTAGAAGTGGACCAACCGGCCGTAGGTCTGGAAGCGCTCATTGAAGTAGCGCTGCCAGGCGCGGTAACCCTCCACCAGCAGGTGCTCGTCATCCTTCGGCGGCTCGAAGAGGTCGAAGAACTCGTCCTCAGGCCTGACCTCACGGCCCTTGGAACCACCGGTCTCGGCGATGAAGGAGTCGATGTAGACCAGGAGCCGGATCTCTTCACGGGTCACGCCCTGGTAGGTGGCGCCGAAGTTGTCGCCATCGAAGTAGGCCACGCAAGGAGGCGACGTCGGGTCCTCGGTCTGGCGGGGTGGGTTACCGACGCACTTCTTCGTCGACGGATTGACCCCCTGGCCGCCCGGCAACGGGGGTAGATCGCCCGGTCCTGCTCCGTCGCCTCCTTCGGCGTCCTCGGCGACTCCGGGGCTCTGGCCGAGGCCCAGCCGATCGAGGTTGCCGGCGGGTGGAGGTGGCTCGTCGGAGTCCTCCGGCGGGACCGGCGCGTACTCCAACGTCTCGGTCGGATTCGTCTGAGGAAGGTTCAGCGCACTCGGGAGCACGGCGATCGCCAGAAGCAGGGCGACGAGGATCGTCACGAGCGGCGGATACTTGCGGCTCCAGTCCGAGCCCGCGGGCTTGTCGCTTACAGCAGAGCGTTCTTCGGCGAGTTCGCCCGCCTTCTGAGCTTCGGCCATGGCGAGACGTTACTTATGGGCCGCGTCCGTTTTGCCGCGGGTCAGCCCCGGAGAAGCTCCGTCACCGTGTCGCGGACGAGCGTCGAGTAAGCCTGATTTACCGGGTCCGGCGCGGGCAGGGTGCCGGCGCGGGCATGTCCGATCGCGGGCGGGAGCTGGTGGAGGTCGAGCACTCCATGGCCCTCGACGTTCGGCGGCAGGGCCGTGTCGCGGGACGAGAACTTCAGCAGGTCTTCGAGGCGGGCGACGTCGAGTTCTCGGCCCGCCGAGCGCGCTTCGTCGATGAGGCGGGCGCCGAAGCCGGCGACGAACGGAGCGCTGAAACTGGTACCCGTCGCCTTGGCGTAGCCGCCGCTCTTGTGGGCGGCGATGGGAGAGAAGTCGGCCACGACTTCCGGGTCCGTCGTCACGAGGGCCCCACTTGCGCCGGCCGCTCCGACGGCCAGCACGTCGGGCGAATTCCCGTAGCCCTTCAACATGCCGGGCTCACCGGGTATGGCGGCGTTGAGGAATCCGTTGCCGTTGGAGACAACGACTAGGACGCCGGCATCCCGGGCCGCCGAGATGGCCTCGTAGAGCCACCGGTCCGAGAGAAGGACGAAGCCGGATCCGATGCTCATCGAGATGACGTCGGCGCCAACCGTTTCGGTTGCCCACTCGAAGGCGGCCGACAAGTCGCCCGAAATGACGCTTCCCTTGGGACCGCTGCCGACCTTCGCCATGGCCAACTTGCCGCCAGGAAACGCCGCCGGTGATTTCTCGTCCGAACGGTTGCGGCCGACCGCCATGGAGGCTGTAGCCGTGCCGTGGCCGTGGACGTCGTAGGGCTCGGGGAAAACCGGGTCCCACAGGTCGCCGGGCCCGGGGTAATGCCCTTCTGCGTCGTCGCTGAAGTCCCACCAGCCGACGATTTGGTCGTCGGGATCACCTGGGCCGCCGTAATCGAACTCCGGGTGGTGCGGATTGATGCCGGTGTCGATCACTGCCACGACCACCGGATCCGATGCAGCCGCCTGGCTGGGGACCGCGGACATGCCGACAGCCGCGACGAGCACCCCGCTGACGAGCGCTGCTAGAACCCGCTTTGACCTCACCCCTACATGTTCGCCGACGGACGCGCCTTCACCTGCGCGCCCTGCCCCCGGAGGGGCAGGCCTAGACGGGGTAGGGCCAGTACACGACGGCCACGCTGCGGCCGGTGCAGGGCTCCTGGCCGGTGATGTGGGCGTCGATGTTGCCGGGCGGATGCTCACCGGTCAGGTAGCGCTTGCCGCCCTGAATGGATCGCCAACATCCGGGACGGTTGTCGCCGGGCGCCTCGCCGTCCGCGTCCCAGATCACGGCCTGGGTGTCCTTCACGCAGGTGTAGTCGTTCTCGTTGTAGAAGCAGGCCGGCACCTGCGGGTTGTCGGATCTCACAGGCGGAATGGCGTGGTAGCCCTTGTCAACCGAGCTAGGCCCGAGCCGGGGGCCGGCGACCTGGATCCCGGTGAACAGCTGGGTCAGATTGCGGTAGGGCTCGCACATCCAATGCATATCGGGCTTCGGCCGCGATGCGCCCGCTTCCCGCAGCGCCTGGTAGCACAGCTGCTGTTCGATTCCTGGCTCGTACGGCTCGGCCGACACCGCGATGGCGTGGCCGTCGAACGCGGCGCTGTTGGACGAGAGACGCACGGGATGGTTCGTGTCGAGCGTCCCGTCACCGAGTACGAGCCACTCCGGGTAGTAGTTCTGAGCGGCCGCTGCTCGCCCGTGGTGGCCCTCGATCCCTCCGGGCCACAGGATCGTCGTGATGCCGGCGGACTGGAATTCACTCATGTTCGCCGCCGCGTCGTCGGGGCTCTCGTCGTTTCGCATCGCGTAGCAGCAGGTCGGGAACGTCGCCCTCATCTCGATCTGCGCGCCGCATTGCGCGATCTGCTCCTCCACCAGCTCCGCCAAGCGGATGAGCCCCGGGTAGTTCTCGTCCGTGGTGTGCAGTATTCCGAACTTCCGGGGCGTTCCGTTCTGGCCCGGGTTGCCCGACAGCACAGTCGGGTGACCGACCACCTTCTTGCAGACGTACGAGCTGTAGGTCCTCGCCGCCAGCTCGATGGAGGGCTGGTAGCCCCACACCAGCTTGGGGAAGCGGCGGAAGAACGACTCCTCTTTGGAGTTGAAGGATCCGAAGTTCAGCACTCCGCGGCGAGCCATCTCCTCGACGTAATCGAGTTCGTTCCCAA
Source organism: Actinomycetota bacterium (assembly GCA_019347775.1). GTDB lineage: Bacteria > Actinomycetota > Acidimicrobiia > Acidimicrobiales > JAHWKP01 > JAHWKP01. The sequence goes on from JAHWKP010000123.1 coordinate 3,431, forward strand.
GAGCGTCGGTGAGGACGGCGAAAGGCTTCACCCGCGCGTAGCCCTCCGAGGCGTCGGCGCGGCGGGCCTCGGGGCTGCTCGAGCGGTTTCCGAAGTGAAGGAAGAAATGAGCGAGCCGCCCATAAGTTTGGTAGCGCTCGTTGAAGTATCGCTGCCACGCCCGGTAGGCCTCCACCTGAACGTGCTCGCGTTCGCCCTCTTCGGGGGGCTCGAACAGGTCGAAGAAGGTGTTCTCGGGGCGCGACTCTTGTCCCCGCGAACCGCCCGTCTCCGCAACATTGCCGTCGATGTAGATAAGGAGGCGGATCTCTTCACGCGTGACCCCTTGATAAGTCGCGCCGAAGTTGTCGCCGTCGAAGTAGGCGACGCAGGGAGGAGAAGACGGGTCCTCGGTCTGGCGGGGCGGATTGCCAACGCACTTCTTCGTCGACGGGTTGACGCCCTTGCCACCCGGCAACCCGGGCACGTCACCGCCGCCGGCGCCATCACCGCCTTCGGCGTCCTCGGCCACGCCGGGGCTCGATCCGAGTCCCAGCGAGCTCAGGTTCCCGTCCGCGGGAGGCGGCTCGTCGGAGTCCTCCGGCGGCACCGGGGCGTACTCCAGGGTCTGGGTCGGGTTCGTCTGAGGCAGGTTCAGCGCGCTCGGCAGGACCGCGATGGCCAGCAGCAGCGCGACGAGAATGGTGACGAGCGGCGGGTACTTCCGCGCCCAATCTCCCCCGGTGCCTGTCGGTTCGGCGACGGCCGGCGTGGAAACCGACGGGCGCGCTTCGTCTGGAGGGTTCTGCTCGGCCATGAGGACGGAAGGCTAAGTCACCGACCCCACCATGTCCGGTCGCCAGATTCACTATCGATTGCAGATATGTAGGATGAGCGGCGTCGGTCACAAGCCGGCAAGGCGAAGGGGTTTCTGACCCCCGCCAAAAATAAAAGCCCCTATCGCCCAGCAACAGGACGGTTACCGCCCCATGGCCCAGCGCTCCCCACGCCGACGCTCTCCTTCCCGCTCGACCTCCAAGTCCGCCTCTAGCTCGAGCTCCGCACGGACGCTCAGCAAGTCGGCACAGATCGGGAAGTCGAGGTCCTCCAGCCGCACCGGCCCGATGTCCGCCGCGCAGTTCAAGAAGAACTTCGACGGCGTCATCGACAACGTGGAGTCGGTGATCAAGGGAGTGCCCGCTGTTTGTCGCCTGTCATTGGCCGCGATGCTCTGCGAAGGCCACATCCTCTTCGAGGACCTTCCCGGCACCGGCAAGTCGATGCTGGCCCGTGCCCTGGCCGCATCGATCAGCGCCACCGCCAACCGGGTGCAGTGCACCCCGGACATGCTGCCCGGCGACATCACCGGATCGTCCATCCTCGATCAGCGCAAGGGCGAATTCGAGTTCCGCCCGGGCCCGGTCTTCTGCAACGTCCTGCTGGCTGACGAGGTCAACCGGGCCACGCCGAAGACCCAGTCCTCGCTCCTCGAGGCCATGGGTGAGCGGCGGGTCTCGGCCGACGGTGTCACCTACGACCTGCCCCGGCCCTTCCTCGTTCTCGCCACGCAGAACCCGGTCGAGCAGGCGGGAACCTTCCCGCTTCCCGAAGCCCAGCTCGACCGGTTCATCTTCAAGCTCGCCATGGGCTACATGAACCGTGAGTCTGAGTTCGAGGTCATGTTCGACAACGCCGTCCGGTTCTCGATCGAAGACCTCGAGGAGCGCGGCGGAGTGATCTCCACCGACGACGTGCGGGCCATGATCAGCTACGCCACCACGGTCGAGGTGTCCGACGAAGTCGCCTTCTACATCGTC
>JAHWKP010000124.1 GCA_019347775.1 Actinomycetota bacterium
GCGGCTTCGCTGAGGCGCTCGGCACGGGCCTCCTCCTGCTGGCCGTCGTCGGCTGCGGAATCGCCGCCGAGCGGCTGTCGCCGCGGAGCATTCAGGTGTCGCGAACAACGGCTCTCACCAGTCATAGCGGAGCCGACTTGCACCCGTGTGAGCATCGGGATGTCAGTGACGTTGACACAGTTTTCCTCCAGTCGCGTCATGCGCACGATCAAGTCGGCTTCAGTCAGGATCGACTCCCGGAACCGGAGGCAGCGGTTGCGACACCGAGACCGATGTAGGTGGTGCCCGCGAGGAGCGTCGTTCGGCGTGCAACGACGGGGATACCGTGGAGGCGGTCCCCGATCCACGCCCCAGCGAACGCATAAGCAGTGTCACTGAGGACGCCCAAGCCGATGTAGACGCCGCCGAGAACGAGGAGTTGAACCGTCGTTCCCCCCGCTGCTGGGTGGACGAACTGTGGCAGGAACGCAAGGAAGAACACGGCGGTCTTGAGATTGAGGATGTTCAGGACGACGGCATCGAGGAAGATCCTTCGCATGGACCGTGGCGCCAGCGGCTTGAGGACAGTGGAGCCGCGCTGACGTCGGTAGTCCAGCAGTGAGCGGACCCCGAGATGGATCAGGTAGGCAGCGCCAGCCACCTTCACCACCGTGAAGGCTGCCGCCGACGTTACCAGGATGGCGGAGAGACCGGCCACCGCTGCGAGGACGTGAACCACTGTGCCAGTGTGGATTCCGGCGACCGACACCAGGCCTGCGCGACGGCCTTGACTGGCACTGCGAGTAACGACGTAGAAGACCGCCGGACCGGGGACGACCAGGAGGACAAGGGCGGCCGCTGAGAAGACCACGACCGTAGTGACGGAGGGCACAGGGCCGAAAAAATAGCGAACCCGTCACCGCAACGCTTCCCTGGACTATCGCGGGTCACCTTCCAGGGGTCTGATGGAAACTCAGCCATGACCGAGTGAGCCGGTGCAGGCGGGGCGGGGCCAGCAAGGTGGTAGAGGGCGATGCCGGTCATTTTCAGCTACTGCGAGCGGACGGGCCCCGGGTTATGGGCGGAGCCGCTGAATGCCGTCAGCAACCTCGCCTTCGTCGTCGCCGGGGTGGTCCTCCTGCGACGGTTGCGCCCGATCGCCGCCCCGGCTGCGTCAGTGAGCGTGGTGTTCCTCGTCGTCGGACTGCTGCCGGTGATCGGTGTCGGGAGCTTCATCTTCCACACGGTCGCCGGCTGGACGCGCGTGCTGGATGAGGCACCCATCTTGGTCTTCGTGCTGAGCTACCTCGTGGTCGCCGTCCATCTCTTCCTGGGCGCGCCCTGGCGCTTGGCCTGGCTCGCCGTACCGGGCTACGTGCTGATCGCTTCGGCCCTCGGGGAGGCGCTCGGACGGCTCGGCTGGCGCGACGCCGGGGTGCGCTACGTTCCCGTCCTCCTCGCCATCATCGGCGTTGCCACCGCGCTCATCGTCTCTGACGATGCCAACAGGCAGCGCTACGGGTGGTCACTTGCCGGCGGCGGTGTCCTCTTCGCTGTCGCCGTGGCACTGCGACAGCTCGACCAGCCGCTCTGCCCGTACCTCCCAACGGGCACGCACTTCGCCTGGCATCTCCTCAACGCCGTTGTGCTGTACCTGGTGGTGTCCCTGGCGGTCTCCCGCTGGCGAAAGGTGGGCATGTCCTCGCCCTGAGGAGCTTGCAGTGGGCCTCGTGTGACGAGCGCCGACCTGTCTCCGTGGACGCCCTCGTGAGGCGTCGGTCCATCGGAGGACGGTCGCCGAGCGGAAGACGCGGCGCGGGCCGTCTACGGTGCCTTCCGCTGGCGAGACCGGTCACACTTGGTTTGGGAGGTGGTATGCCCTCGACGTACTACGTCGCCTGGTGGAACGTAGAGAACCTCTTCGATGAGGAGCACTCGCCCCGCCGCAGCGAGAAGCTCGGACGGGCGATCGGTGGGGACCTGGCTGGTTGGACTCCGGCGCGGCGGGACCGCAAAGTCGCTCAGCTGGCCTCGGTCGTCGCCCAGATGAACAGAGGTGGCGGCCCCGACCTGCTCGGCGTGTGCGAGGTCGAGAACCGTTTCGTCCTCGAGCTGCTGGTTGGCGCGCTCGAGGGCCCCCTTCCGGCTCGGCGCTACGACATCGTCCATGCTGACACCGAAGATGCCCGAGGCATCGACGTGGCGTTCATCTATGACAAGCAGCTGTTCGAGCCGCTCCCGGATGAGGTGTTCTTCCACGTGGTGATGCGCCGCAACGCCACGCGAGAGCTCGTCCAGGTGAACTTCACAACTCATCGCGACCGAACCTGGTCGGTGTTCGGCAACCACTGGCCATCTCGCAGCGGCGGCCAGTTCGAGTCGGCGGGCTACCGGCACATCGCGGGCGAAACCCTCGGGTACTTCCACGAGCGGGTCCTTGAGGTCCATGGCGCCGCCACTCCCGCCCTGGCGATGGGCGACTTCAACGACGAGCCCTTCGATTCCTCGATGGTGCTCCACGCCCTCAGCACCCGCCAGCGCCAGCGTGTCGTCGAGGCCCGTACGCCCAGATTCTGGAACCTCACGTGGTCAGTGATCGGCGACCCCGCCGACGGGACCTTCTACTTCAACAACGAGCCCAACGTGTTGGACCAGTTCTTGGTCAACAAGAACATGGCGACCGTGAGCTCGCCGATCCGGGCCAACGCCGAGTCCGTGCAGATCCTGCGGTTCCCCGGGACGTTCAGCACCGGCAAGTACCCACGACCCAAGCCGTTCGGAGGTATGGGCAAGCCCGTCGACGAAGACGGATTCTCGGACCACTTCCCCATCGGCATGGAGGTTATCGAGGCTGATTGAGATGTAGCTGAACCCGTCGGACAGGCATTGTCGGCGCCTCCACCGCTGCCTGCCCGCCTGGAGGCGGCCACCACCCGGCCACGGCGGCGTTCGGCCCGGCCGTGACTGCGAGGCCGACGGCGCCCGGTCGGCGGCGACGTGGCTCACGGGGACGCACGCTGGATTCCTCCGGCTGACGCCATCGTAGGTCCGCTTCAGCCGACGACTCGTTCGGCGCCATGTCCGCCGGCTTCTTGGATCCGGGCAGCCTTATTGGCGCACCGTCGAGCGCGCGTCGTCGGGGCAAGCAGATCGGAGGGTCGGGGGCTGACAGCGATGGCGCATGTTGATTAGGCGCTCGGGTCGCCGTCGACCAGGTTCCAGTAGTCCTGGGGTTCCTCGATGGTCGCGTCGAGCAATTCGACATGATCGCCCACCAGCGCGGCGTAGAAGGCCATGGGAGGAAAGAACGGCAGGTCGATCGTCACCCACACCTTGATCCCTGCAGCCGCTTCCGGTGCCTCGTCGAACCGCCGGGCGAAGAACTCCCGGGCCGCCACGAGAGGGCCGGCCTCGAACCGCTCGTAGCTGGCTGCGCCGGCGGCAGACCCACCCGAAGGAAACAGCTGTCGGGCATGCTCGATGAGAAAGTCGGAGACTTCGACCCGTCGTCGTCGCTGGCCCACCGACAGGAGTGGCGGCGTCAGCGCTGGAGCTGGGTGGCCAGTCGGCGGGCGTGCTGACGCATGGACTCCGTCACTTTGAAGTGGGAGGCGAGGAAGGCTGCCTCGTACGGGATCGTCTCGCCGACCGATACCAGCTGCCAACCCATTTCGTGGTGCGAGAGTTCGCTCACCTCCGCCGCGGTCTTGCTCCACAGGGCTTCTATCGCCTGGTCCACCTGCTTGAGCTCCTCGGGACCGAACAACGCGAGGTTTGCCTTGCGGCGAGGAACTAGCCGATCGAGGGGATAGCCCAAGTAGCGATCCCGGACGAGCTCCACAGCTCCCTCGGACACGAGACGATCACGAACCGGCAGCAAACGTCGTGGAGCCGGTCCCTGCTCCAGCTTCTGGTACTCGACTCCGGTGATCGGGACCCCATGCAGTCGCATGTGGGCGAACTCAGCGGAGAAGAGCACCTTGTTGATCTTCGTGGCACCGCCCTTGGGATCGCCGCGCAGACGTTCGGCGACGTAGAGGACGAGCTCGGCAAGCTTCGACTCGTTCGGCTCCATCTCCACTGACCCCCACTCTCTCACATCAGGCGAGCTCGGGACCCTGTTAGCGAACGGACGTTCGTAGCGTACACCCTTGAACTGACAGCGGTACCGGGCGCCGTTGACATGCCGGGGCGCACGTCGAGATCGGGTAGGTGTTCGTGACGTCCAGTGGACCTCTCTACGGATATGGGACTGAGCGCCATCGGCTGGGGGAGTCCGGTGGGGGAGCGCAGCCGGGCCACCCCTCGAACCGGCGTCGAGATGGAGCGGCAAGGGGCCGGCGAAACCATGGGGCGACAGAAAGGTCGGCGGGTCAGCCCTCTGAGCTCGTCGCGAGGTGGTGCTGGAGGGCGAGGTGGCTCGGATGGGTCCGCACGGCGTCGCGGAGCTCGTTGGCAGTGGCCTGAGGTAGCGCCGGGTGGTGTCGAGGGAGGAGTGGCCGAGCAGCTGCTGGACGTCGACGACGTTGGCGCCGCCGTCGAGCGCGGTGGTGGCGAAGATGTGGCGGCGGGCGTGGACCAGCGCCCTGGGGGGACCTGGCTCGGATCCCGGCCCGCACGTACAGACGCTCGATGAGGTACTGAACCTGACGGTGGGTGAGTGGGCTCCCGCTGTGGTGGACGGAGAGGGGAGTGGCGGGCCGGGCAAGGTCGTGGCCGGGGAAGCGGGTGGCCCGGGATCGAGGTAGGCACCGAGGACCGACTCCATGGCCGGGTAGATGGGCGCGACGCGCGCCTTATCTCCCTTGCCCACCACGGACAGGCGGCGCTCGCCGGCAGGCCCGTCCAGGGACCGGATGGTGAGGGCCACCGCCTCGCCGAGGCGGACCCCGGTGATGGCCAAGGTGGCCACCAGGGCGGTGTCGCGCTCCGGCCAGGCATGGCGAGCGCGAACATCGTTGGTAGCGGCGGCGGCGGCCAGGAGTTGGCGGTCACGTCGGGGCCGCGGCTGACCTTCACCGGTGCGCTGGGGCGCCCGGGCTTACCTACGCCGTCCACGGGGTTGCCCCCCCCCACGTCGTTGGCCACGCAGTGGCGAAAGAAGGCGTTCCCAGGTGCTCAAGGCCCCGATGGTGGAGGCCTTGGCGTGGTCGGCTGCCCAGGTCAAACCCTCGCCGCAGCGACGCCTTGTCCACGGCGATCAGGGCGATGTCGTCGGGCGCGACGCGGGGGCGGCGGCCACC
>JAHWKP010000125.1 GCA_019347775.1 Actinomycetota bacterium
ACACCCTGACCGGACCGATCTAAGGGGGTCAGGCCACGGGCGACTTTCTTCGTCCTTCCAGCGGCCGGCCTCCCGCCGGCAGGCGGAGGGGCGCACCCTCGTCGAGCATCGACATGGCGACGCGGTGGTCGATCTCTCCGGAGCCCATGAGCGGCGCGGGGGCAACGGTGGTTGGCGAAAAGAGTCGGCTCGGCGGCGGAAGGAAGCCGACGCTTCACTTTTTCTTCGGTACGGGCCTAATCTTGGACGCGAGGGCGACCGCCCTTGGCGGTCGCCGTCCAGAGTGGTAGAGGGCGCTGCTGGAGGAGGGTGTCATGGATGCACGCGTCGGGGACCGATTGATCGTTCACAGCAGGCGCGTAGGGCAGCCGCCTCGCGAGGGCGAGATCATCGAGGTCAGCAGCGGCAGGCGCTGTCGGGTCCGGTGGAGTGACGGTCACGAGTCGATCGTCTTCCCCGGCACCGACGCTGTGGTGGCAGGAAGGTCAGAGGCGCGCCACGCTGGTCCCCGGGCACGTACGGTCACGATCAAACTGCGCCTCGAGGAAGACAGCGATCACTGTGAGGCGACGGCCACGATGCCAACTTCCGTCGGCAACTTTGCCGGTTCGGGGCACGCACGGCGGAACCCGGTGGACCCGATGGTGCCGCTGATCGGTGAGGAGCTCGCTATCGCCCGATCGCTCGCCGACTTGGCCGCGAAGCTGGAGGACGGGGCGAACCGAGCCATAGCCAGCCACGAGAGCCGCCCGCTCCACCTCATCCCCTGAGCGACCTCGTGTCAGCCCGGACCCCGCTGCTTCTGCAGGGGTAGGACGGGTCAGAAGTGCTCCCGTCGTGCCATTCGAACAGGAGGCGAGGGTGTATCGACACCTGTACCGATCCCAGGTCCGCTACTTTCGCCAGTTCGTGGAACTCTCCCAGGAGATCAGCTCCTTCGAGCGCGCCCGCAGGTGGGCCGTCAGCACGATCCGGACGCCGACGGTCGGTGTTGGTCGAGGACGCTCTCGCTCGGGGCGCCCGGGCCCTGGCGGGCGCGCGGCCGGCCGACGGAGCGGGCTACTTCTACGCTCCCACCGTCCCCGAGGGCGTAACCCCCAGACCAGGATCGTGAAGGAGGAGGTCTTCGGGCCCGTGGCCCCGGTCATGACCTTCGGAGTCGGAGGAAGCAGCGGTCTCCCCAGCCAACGACACCCAGTTCGGGCGAGTGGCCGACATCGACACCGAGAAGCTCATGCGCGCCTTACGCGTCGTCGAAAAGCTGGAGACGGGGATGGTCGGCCTCAACCAGGCCCGAGCCGTGGGAGCCCACCACCACGAGGTCCTGATTGCGTTCCTGGGCCAGCCCGCACAAGGCCGCGCCAGGATCACCCTCACCCACGATGGTCTCGTCGACGTCCAAGCCCAGGCTCTGGGCGGTCTCGATGAAGTCCGCTTCGGCATCCTGAAGCGGACGACGTCAGTTCGTCGTCCGAGGGCGCCGCGAACATGGGCGCGATGTCGAGGGCGGCGGTGGTCCACCAGGCAGGAGACGAATGGAGGAACGACCGTCACCAAGATCGTCTTCGCGTCGCCCCGACCGAGCCCAGGGCATGCCGCATGCGCGTCGGGCGAATCAGAACCTCCACGCCGAGTAACACCCGCGTCATTCCCAGCGATCTACCCGAGGTGCTTGAAAGGGTTCCCGTGCCCCAGCGCGGGTCGTCCTCCCCCGTGCTCTCGTGCCAGCGTTCGCCGCCGGAGGGATTTCGGGTCGGATCCTCGGGTAGAAGTGGCGCGGTGATTGACTCCCTCGAGTCACGACAGGATAGGCGGTCAACCGACTGGCTGTCGTCGGGCGTGGTTTCAGGTTTCATCGCCACCGGGGTCATGATGCTTCTTATCGCCCTCGGCTACGGAATGGTCGCATGGCTGGGCTCCGCCGATCCGCAGGCACCGACGCTCCAGCGTTGGATGTGGGCACTGGCCAACAACACCGTGACCGAGAGGACACAGAGCTCATTCCCACTCGCTGGTGGGTTGCACTTCGTCTCGGGGATCGGGTGGGCACTGATCTACGCAGCGGTGGTCGAGCCCCGTCTGCGGGGACCGGGCTGGCGCCGTGGCCTGCTGTTCTCCCTCCTTCCGTGGGTATTCTCCCTCGTGGTGTTCCTACCCGCCGTAGGCGGAGGATTCCTCGGCCTCGGGCTGGGGGCGGGTCCGCTCCCAATCCTCGGAAACCTCGCGCTGCATCTGGCCTACGGACTGGTGTTGGGCCAAGTGCACAGTCCCTGGGGACAGCGGCTGCTCGTGGAGGAGGGCGACGTGGGGCACGGCAGCGAACTTCTGATGCTCGCCCGCCAACAACGGGCCATGGCCGTGGGCCTCGTGGCTGGTCTCGTGCTGGGCGGGCTGGTCGGGTGGGCGGGCAGCGTCGGTATGGATCTTTGGAGCAGTCCCGCCGTGGCCGCGCTGCTCGGAGCGATCGCTGGTTCCATCATCGGGACCTTCATCGCCTCTTTTCTGGGTCTTCCCGGTGACGGACCGGGACCCCGGGCGTGAGCGGCGCTGAGAGCGTCAGTCCAAGGAGCTGAACCGACTCCGGTAGGAGAGAAGCCAGGCCTGTCTTACGGCCAGACTCCGCCTGCCTGCACAGAGGGCTCGTTCGTCGTCACGGCCCTCAACAGCCGGGCTTTGTGCCATTCGGTGGCGTGTTGGTCGCAGATCGCCCGGAACGAGCCTGCCGTCTCTACCACCTCGACGAGAACCAACGTCCGCGCTGAGCTCTGGAGCCAGGCAGCACCGATCTGGCTGGTCCCCTTGGGTTGCCCGCTCCTAAGCTACATATCTCGAGGTCCGGACCGTAGGCGTAGGGCAGCGAAACCAGCAGGTGGTCGCACGCAGATCCGTCTGTCCACCCCTCGCCGATGGGCACGGTGTGTCCGACGTCAAGTCTCTGGGACGGCGGGCCAGCGTGGTAGAAGGCATTGATGGCCATCAACTCGATGTTCCGCTCGCCGCCGTCGGCTGCGGAAAGGACGAACTCGATGCCGTGGCCGTGGTCCTGAGTAGCAGACCCACAGCCAGAAGAGACGAACTTCCAGGCGTTTAGCCGAGGGCCTGGAGCAACGACCCAAACCTTGAAGTCGGGGACTCGACGGTAGATCGGACCGGTATCCCACCGTCGCTCCGTCACCACGTGTCCCTTGAAGAACCGCCGGATGTGTTTCTCGATGGCCTTCGCAGGGTCGGAAGCTCGGTACTCAGGCATAACGTCTGTCTACCCCGGCCCGCCCGGAATGCCGGCTCGCGAGGTCCTCAGGCCAGCGCGACGAAGCGTTCGGTGCTCCTGGGCGAGCCGTCGGCCGCCGCGGCTCAAGGCCCACGACGGTCCCGAGCGGCACTTCGGTACGGCACGTCGGAGCGGCGTACTCAACGTGACGCGGCCGCTCTCGCGCCGTCGAAGAAGCGGTCGATGTTCCTCTCCGGCCAGAGGTCGCTGTCCCGTGTCAGGGAACACACTTGGGCGATCGGTGCGCCGCCCGCCGGTCGGTGGATAGGGAGAGGGCAGCGCCAGCTAACCTCTGTGGGATCCCGAGGCAGGTGGCGAAGCACACCGCAATCAGCGTCTGAGAGCACGCCCGGCTCAGGACGGGGCGCACACGGCCAGGAGCCGTCGGAGGGTGTCGCCTGTGCCCGCCCCGGCATGGTCGGTCGCCCACGCCCGGAGTAGGGCGGGCAGCGCCGCCGGGAGAACGGCGCGTACATCAAGGTGGACGCCCCACAGCGTGCGCAGGCGCTCCGCAAGGTCATCGACATCGACGCCCGGTTTAGGACGGCACGTAATGACGGCCAGGTCGGTGCTTGCGTCTTTGATGTCGGCGACAGGCAGCCGCATCGACTCGGCCAGCTCCGGCGGCAGGTCGTCCCACGCGCTGTTCTGCACGCGAGAGTGGATAGCGCCCACAACCGACCGAGGTTTGACGCCGGGTGGGAGGTTGGTGATGTGCACCACCGGGTGTCCGGCCTCCACGCCTGGGGTCACCCTGGCAGTGAGACGGAGGGTCCCCGGTCGGCCGGCGAGGACCGCGTCGACATCGCCGGCGACGTCGCAGCCTGTGGGGAACGCTGGCGGCCCGCAAATGTCGACAACAGCGGCGTCGCCGATGCCCGGGTCATCCAGCACCGCGATCAGCGCCCGCAGCAGCGGCCCCGGTGAAAACGGCGGCCGCTGCCCACCGGCGTAGATGCTGCCGTTGATGAGTCCGATGGGCAAGGGAGCCACAGCGAAGTGGCGCTCGATCTCGGCGAGCAAGTGGGCGGACTTCACATGGGGCCGCTGCGGACCGGCGCCCATGTCATCGAGGGCGAGAAGCAGCGCCTCCTCTACGGGTCCGAGACCTGTGCGCTCGGACATCAGGCGCGGACTTCGACGGGGATGGCCACGCCCGCCACGTCGAGACTGACTGCGGGGGGCAGACGACCGGTCCAGGTCACGGCGACGACATCGAGGACACCGAGCGAGGTGATGGCGGTCCACGAACGCCGGTGTGGTAGATCGCTCGGTACGACGACGCCAAGGCGGACGAGCACCGACGCCGCGGCATTCAGACTTCGGGAGCGCCCGTCGAGCACGATGTCGAGGTCGTGGGGGTAGTGCTCGTCGCCGTGCAGCAGTCGAGCAGCGCCGCCTACAACGACGAGGTTCGCCCCCAAGCTGACGAGCACCGCCGCCAGCAGTGCGGCCAGCGTGGAATTCTCGCCCCGGTCATCGACGCCCACGACAGCTAGCAAACCACGTCAGGCTTGGCATCCAGCAGCATGCGCACAGATTGCCGGTCGTCGCAGGCGAGCGATCACGATTGGCTGATCGGTATGCCGAGCTCCATCTCGTCCGAAGCGTGGTCACCTGCCGCTGGACACGAAGAACGGCACGTCGGTGCGGCCCACGTTGCGGCCGTCGAAGTCCCCGATCGCCGGTTCGATACGGCTCGACGGTTGTGAACCGCCCTGGGTTGGTTGGAGGCTCCTGAGCCTGGAAACCACCGGACGCGGCACTGCGCCTCTCGTTCAGATCGGTCGGCCGCACGCGTGGATATCATCTCCGAAGTCCACAACTCAGCCCGTGCGCGCCAGAGGCTGCGCCTGGTACGGTACGATCAAGAGCCATCATTGTCGGCGGTTCATGCGGGCTGCACTGAGGAACGAAGTCCGGGGGAAGCAATGGACGCTGGTTG
>JAHWKP010000126.1 GCA_019347775.1 Actinomycetota bacterium
CAACGCGGGCAGCACTCCCCCGCCCCGCGCCGAAGGGCTGTTGACGACAGTCGCCTGGCAACTCGAGCGTCCCGTCCAGTTCACCTACGCCCTCGAGGGCGCCATCTTCGTCACCGGCGCCGCCGCCCAGTGGCTACGTGACGGGCTCGGCATCATCTCCGAAATCGCCGACATCGGCCCGCTGGCCGAATCGATCCCCGACACCGAAGGCGTCTACTTCGTCCCGGCCCTGACCGGGCTCGGATCACCTCAGTGGGACCCCTACGCCCGGGGAACCATCGTCGGCCTCACGCGCGGCTCCGGCCGGGCCCACCTCGCCCGCGCCGTCGTGGAGTCGATGGCGTACGGGACCCGCGACGTCGTGGAGGCCATGGCAGCGTGCGCCGGCGTGCAACTGCGTGGCCTACGGGCCGATGGTGGCGCGTCGGTGATGGACCTGCTGATGCAGGTGCAGGCCGACCAGCTCAACGTGCCGGTCACCCGACCCTCGATCCAGGAGACGACCATCCTCGGCGCGGCCTACCTAGCCGGGCTGGGCGCGGGCGTGTGGTCGAGTCTCGACGAGATCGCCGGTCTGTGGCAGATGGACGCCCGCTTCGAACCGGTGGCCTCGCGGGCCGGTCCCGACGCGAGGCATGCGGGCTGGAAGCGTGCCGTAGAGCGCTCCCGCGATTGGGCGCGCCCGACCTAAGGTCGGCCGTTTGTGCGGCCTACGGCCACTGTGGCGGGCAGGGCTCGGTGACGCACACCACGAAGGGATCGCGCAGTCCTGCGGCGGGACCCGCAGTGATCCCGATGACGGCAAGGATGGCAATGGCTACGGCGGCAAGCGCCCGACGGATTCTCATGGCCCGGGACCTTAGCCTCGACTGACCGCCGCCCGGTGGTCTACGCCGCGCTGGGGGTGTACCGGCCGGCGAAAGCGGGTTGCAGCACGGTGCGCTCCGGCGCGTCGACGGCCTCGCCCCGCTTTGCGTAGCGGTCCACGTATTCCTGGCCGGACATCATCGACAGCTCGAACATGATGTCGTCGGTGATCCGGCGCAGCACCGTCGGGTCGCCTTCGACGGCGGTGCCCTTGACGTGCTCGATGTCGATCGGCGGAGAGATCCGCACGGTGATCGGCGAGAAGAAGTTCGGCTTCACCTGGCCGATCGGCTGGGCCTCGCGCGTGCCGATCATGGCCACCGCGTGCACCGGCGCTCCAGTGGCGAGCGCCAGCCGGGCCACTCCGGTGTGTCCCTTGTACAGCCGCCCGTCGGGAGACCGGGTGCCCTCGGGATAGATCCCGAACAGGCCCCCCTGATCGAGTACCTCCTTGGCGGAGTCGAGCGCCCGTTGCGAGGCACTACCGCCGCCCCGCTTGATCGGGATCTGGCCGACCGCCCGGAAGAACCACGCCGTCTTGGCCTTCTCGAAGTACTCGGCCTTGGCGACGAAAGTCACCCGCCGTCGGAGGACCAACGGCAGAAAGATCGAATCGCAGAACGACAGATGGTTGCTGGCCAGGATGGCCGGCCCGCGCCGCGGCAGGTGCTCCGCCCCCTCGACCCGTACCCGGAACAGCGCCCGCAATATCGGCGTGAGGATCACCTTCAGGATCCAGTAACCCACGTCGACAGGCTACGTGACGGGCGTCACCCGAGCTTCGGGAGGGCCTTCTTGAGGTTCCGCACGGCCTGGCCGATGCGGTGAGGGTTCTCGATCAATGCGAACCGGACGAAGGGTTCACCGGTCGGTCCAAAGCCGACGCCCGGCGACACGGCCACGTTGGCCTCCTTCACCAGCAGCTTGGCGAACTCGAGCGAACCCAGCTCCCGATACGGCTCGGGAATCGGCGCCCACACGAACATCGTGCCCATCGGCGGCTTCACCGGCCATCCGATCCGTTGCAGTCCTCCGCACAGCGCGTCGCGCCTGGCCTGGTACTGGTCGTTCACGGTCAGCGGATAACTGGACGCGTCGTTCATCGCCACCGTTGCCGCGATCTGGATCGGTTGAAAGGTGCCGTAGTCGAGGTAGCTCTTTATCTTGGCCAGCGCCGCCACGATCTCGGGATTCCCCACGCAGAACCCCACCCGCCACCCGGCCATCGAGAACGACTTAGTCAGCGTGTAGAGCTCAACCGCGTGGTCGACCGCGCCGGGCACCTGCAGGATCGACGGCGGCACATATCCGTCGAAGGCGGTCTCGGCGTACGCGAAGTCGTGCACCAGGACCACGCCGTTGGCGGCGGCGAAGTCCACCATCCGCTCCATCCACGCCAGATCGACACACGTCGTCGTCGGGTTGTGCGGGAAGGACAGCACGATCACCCGCGGCTTGGGCCAGGCCGACTCGAAGGCATCAACGAGCCGGTCGAAGAAGTCCTCTTCATGACGAGCATCGATCTCACCGGCCGGGTCCGGTCCGAGCGGGATCTGCCGGACATCGGCGCCGGCGAACAGCGGCGCGTAGATGTGGATCGGGTAGGACGGCGTGGGCACCAAGGCGGCATCCCCGGGTTGCACCAGCACCCACATGAGATGGGCGAGCCCCTCTTTCGCCCCGATCGTCGACACGACCTGGGTATCGGGATCGAGCGTCACGTCGAAGCGACGCTGATAGAGATCCGACACCGCTTGGCGAAGCTTGGGGATACCGCGGCTGGCCGAGTAACGGTGGTTGCGGGGATTGCGGGCCGCTTCGGCCAGCTTGTCCACGGCCAGCGGGGGCGAAGGTATGTCCGGGTTGCCGAAACCCAGGTCGATCACGTCGGCTCCGGACCTCCGCGCCGCCACCTTCAGCCCGTCGATGATCGTGAACACGTACGGCGGTAGGTCGTTGACCCGGCGGAACTCCATCAGCGCAACGTACTGGCCGCGATATCGGCGAAACGGAACACGTCACCATCGTCCATCCCCACGATCGCCCCGATGGCCCAGGTCGCGCCGGCCTCGGCCACCGCTTTCATCCGGGCCGATATGGCCTCCGAACCCTCCCGCATCCGCACCAGGCCCGCCCATGTGACCTCCGCCGGCTGGGCCACCTGCGCGGCCCGGGCGACGACCTCGGGTCCGACATCCCAAACGTTTACGGCGTCGGCCTCCCCGGCCGCAGTGGACCACATCGCGTCGGTCGCACCTCCGATCCACACTGGGACGGACTCCTCTCGGATGGCCCGGCAACACTCGACCAGCTCGGCGATCCGAGCCGGCCTCGGTGCGAACTCGATTCCGTAGGCCTCGTTCTCTTCCCGACTCAGTCCGTCGCCGATCCCGAGCCCCGCGACCGTCCGACCGCCGCTCATCCGCTGCGCGGTGCCCATCATGCGCGCCAGCACGGGGTTGGGTTGGATGCCGACGCGGGCGACGAGGCTGCCGACTGTGATCCGCGACGTCGCTACGCCAAGCGCCGAAATCAACGTCGGCCCATGCAACGCGGGGCGGCCGCGCTTGCCGAGATGCCAGAGGTGGTCGAACAGGAACACGCCGTCGATTCCCGCCTCCTCGGCTTCGGTCGCCAACCTCGTCACGCGAGCCGCATCGGCATGGAACGTCGGCAGTACGAGCCCCACCCGCATCAGATCCGCTGTGCAGCCAGGAGGGCGCCGCCGATGGCGCCCGAGCGTTCCCCCAGTTGCGCAGGAACTACGGGAGTCGGCCTGCGATAGTCCCACGAGTAGACGAACCCGGGGAGGGCTGAGCGCACCGGTTCGAGCAGCGCTTCGCCCGCCTGGACCAGTCCTCCTCCTATAACGACCGTCTCTGGGTCGAGCACCTCGATGAGACTCCCGAGGCCGAGAGCCACCTCGGCCGCGTACTCGCCGATAACCGCGAGCGCTCCCAAGTCGCCGCCTGCCGCCGACGCCGTGACCTCCTCGCCGGTCACGCCCAGTCGCTCATACGACAGGATCCCCAGCGCGGTTCCAGACGCGTAGACCTCCCAACACCCGCGCTTTCCGCAAACGCACTGGCGCCCGCCCTTGCGCACGATGATGTGACCGACCTCTGCCGCGAATCCGTGCGCACCTCGTTGCAACTCTCCGTCGAGGACGATCCCGCCCCCGACACCCGTTCCGAGAGTGACCGCCAACATCGACTCAGCCTCCTCGGCGGCGCCACAGGAGAACTCCGCCCACGCCGCCGTGGCCGCGTCGTTCTCCACCATCACCGGCACTCCGAGCGCGGCGGTCAACCCCTCTTCGAGGGCCAAGTGCTCCACTCCGGGAAGGTTGGGCGCGAGGGCGAGATTGCCGTCACGCGTCACCAGACCGGGCGCTCCCACGCCGACCGCGACCGGCGGTCCGGCCTGCGACCGAAGCTCGGCTGCGACTTCGGCGAGCAACTCGATCACGTCGCCAGGCCCCGCCGTATCGGTGGCGGCGCGATGTTGTGCCACCACTTCTCCGTCAACCCAGGCGATCCCCAGACACTTCGTCCCACCGAGATCGAGGCCGAACGTGAGCGGGCCGCTCACGAAGTGAGGGCTAGCGACTCCACGCGGCTCTTCAGGTCCCGCAGGGCGCCGTGAATGATCAGACCCTCCGCACGGCGCTTCACGAACCCCGGGACCGGCAACTTGAGATCCACAGCGAGGTGGTAGACGACCTCGGTGTTGGGCCCGAGCGCCTCGAATTCGTACACACCGTCTATACGGCTCGTGAGGTCGCCTGCCGACTGCGACCACGCCAACCGCGCCGGTGCGTCGGAATAGTCGTAGTCGAGGGTGTAGCTGACGCTCCTTCCGAAGCTGGCGGCGCGGAAGGTGACCCGCAGCGGTCGGCCCTGGGCGTCCTTCGACTCGATCTCGGCGCCCTTTACGGCGGGTGCCCACTCTGGGTATCTCAAGAAGTCGGTGGCGACCTCCCAACACTTCTCGATCGGCGCCTTCACAACAATCGTCTCGGTAGCGCGATCCGTCATGGCTCCCGCAGGTTATTAGGCCCCGACGGCGGCCAGCGCGGCCAGCAGACGGCCGGCCGAGACATCCCAGGAGAGTTGCTCTTCCGCCCGGCGCCGGGCCGCCATTCCCTGCCTGGCGCGGCGGTCGGGATCGTCCAGCAGCGGAGCTAAGGCGCCGGCCACCGCCGCCGGATCTCGCGGCCGACGCACCACCGCGCCCGTGACTCCGTCGACTACCGCCTCCGCTGCTCCCCCACTGTCTCCTGCCACCGACGGGACC
>JAHWKP010000127.1 GCA_019347775.1 Actinomycetota bacterium
TGTAGGCGTACGGAACCCATCCCGCATCGACGATGGCACGCGACGCCCCAGGCGCTCCCTTCAGAAGCTTGGCCAGCTGCTCGATGAGCTCGAACTTGCCGGCTTCTCCCAGTCCACGACCTCCCGAAACCACGACAGGGGCCTCGTCGAGTTGCGGGCCGGAACGCTCCTCGACGTGACGCTCGGTGATCGTGGCCGCACCTTCGTTGCCCAGGTCCGGCACGGTGAGCGTCTCCAACTCTGCTGCCGCGCCACCGCTCGGCTCGGCCGCGAACGACTTGGGCCTCACCAAAAACAGCTGCGGCCCGTCGCTGGTGAACCGCGCCTTGACGATCTTGGCGCCGCCGAACACCGCATGACAGGCCTCGGGCTTGTCGCCGCCCGACAGCTCCACGACATTGGTGAGAACCGGGCGATCCAGCCGTGCCGACAGCCGTGCCGCCACGTCACGTCCGTCGTAGGACTGCGGCATCAGCACCACGTCGGGGCCTCCCGACCCGATCTTCTCGGCCATCGCCGCCGCGACCGCGGGGCCGGGAAGACCGTCACCGACATCGGCGACGTGAAGGATCCGGCTAGCTCCGTGCTCGCCCAAGGCCTGGGCCATGCCCGCGGCGGCGTCGCCCCACGCAACGGCCTGGATGTCACTGGCGAGATCACGGGCCTTGGTGAGCAGTTCCAGCGTGGTCGGGGTCGCAGCGCCGGACGCGTTTGCTTCCGCCAGCACCCATACGGTCGAGACAGGCATCGAAACTCTCCTCAGATCACTTTCAGCTGTTCGAGGTAGGCCACGATGCGCTGCGCGCTCTCGGTGCCGTCCCCGCTGTCCACGTGAACCTCGCCGGCCTTGCGCTCCTCGCCCACGCGCCGGCCGCCCAACTCGACGTGGAGGGTTACCTCCGTGGTGTCGTCGGCGCTGACGGCGATCGCGGGGGTTGAGGTGTCGACGCGGTCGGACGCCTCGATGTCCAGCTCGGGGGCCCGGGCGTCGCGCACCACGCGCATGGCGTCGGTGGTCTCGTTGCCGGCCGCGTCGGCCGCGACCACCTCGAGACGGTTCTCGCCGCCGCGCAGCGCGACCTCGACGGCGAAGGCGCCGTCGCCGTCGGCGGTGGTGCGCGTCGGGCGCGCGCCACCGGCGACGCGCACCCGCGCGCCGGCCTCGCTCGTGCCCGCGACCTCCACGGCGGCGCCGTCGGCGCCCAATTTGTCGCCACGGCCCATCCAGCGAGCAGCCGCCAGAGCAGCCGCTTCGGTGACTCTCACCAGCTCGAGAGCCAGGTTCCGGTCAGGTGCCGTCCTCTCCGGGGCCATAGGCCGAAACTACCCGCGATACTTGAGGTATGACTCGCCGTGAGACGTGGCAGGAGGCGATGGAGGAGTCGCCCAAGCGGGATGCCGACTTCGAGACCATGTCTGGTGTCCCGGTCGACGCCCTCTACGGACCGGAGGACGGTGAGCACCCCGGCCAGTACCCCTACACCCGAGGCCCGTATGCCTCGATGTACCGCTCGAAGCTCTGGACGATGCGCATGTTCGCCGGCTTCGGCACGGCCGAGGACACGAACATGCGCTTCAAGGACATCCTTCGCAACGGCGGCGACGGACTGTCCACGGCATTCGACCTGCCCACCCTCTACGGCCGGGACTCCGACGATCCCGAGTCGCTCGGCGAGGTCGGCAAGTGCGGCGTCGCGGTCGACACCCTCGCCGACATGGAGGACCTGTTCGCCGACATCAATCTCGGCGACGTCAGCACCTCCATGACAATCAACTCGCCCGCCGCGATGTTGCTGGCGATGTACGTCGCGGTCGCCGAGAAGACCGGCGTGGAGCGGGCCCGTCTTTCGGGCACGATCCAGAACGACATCTTGAAGGAGTACCAGGCGCAGAAGGAGTTCATCTTCCCGCCGCGGCCTTCGGTGCGGTTGATTACCGACATGATGCGCTTCTGTGCCGCGGACATGCCCCGCTGGCACACGATCTCGGTTTCCGGCTACCACATCCGCGAAGCGGGATCGACGGCCGCTCAGGAGCTCGCCTTCACCGTCGCCAACGGCTTCGCTTATGTAGAAGCGGCCATGGCGGCGGGGCTCGGCGTCGACGAGTTCGCGCCGCGGCTTTCGTTCTTCTTCAACGCCCATCTGGACTTCTTCGAAGAGATCGGCAAGTACCGCGCCGCCCGGCGCATTTGGGCACGCTGGATGAAGGAGCGTTACGGCGCCAAGAGCGAGAAGTCGATGCAGATGCGCTTCCACACCCAGACCGCGGGCGTCTCGCTCACCGCGCAGCAGCCCGAGGTCAACATCGTGCGCACGGCCATCGAGGCATTGGCTGGCGTGCTCGGAGGAACGCAGAGCTTGCACACCAACTCCATGGACGAGGTGCTTGCACTGCCGACCGAGAAGGCGGCCCGCATCGCTCTGCGGACCCAGCAGGTCATCGCCTACGAAACCGGGGTCACCAATGTGGCCGATCCGCTCGGCGGCTCGCACTACGTCGAGTGGATGACCGACGAGATGGAGCGCCAGGCCGAAGAGATGTTCTCCCACATCGACGAGATGGGCTCGGGCTCGATGCTCGAGGGCGTTTATCGAGGCATCGAGGAGGGCTGGTTCCAGGGCCGCATCGCGGATGCGGCGTATGACTTCGAGCGCAAGGTGAGTGCGGACCGGCGAGTGACGGTCGGGGTCAACCGCTTCACCGATGCGGTCGGCGACGAGCCGTTGGAGTTGCTGTACATCGGCCCCGAGGTCGAGGAGCGCCAGCTGAAGCGGCTCGACAAGGTCAAGGGCGATCGCGACCAGGCCGCAGTGGAGTCGACGCTGTCGATCGTCGCCAAGGCGGCGGCCGAGCCGGACACGAACCTCATGCCGCCCATCCTCGATGCGGTCCGCGCCTACGCGACAGTCGGCGAGATCGTCGACACGCTCGGCGACGTATTCGGCCGCTGGAGAGAAGACCCGGCTCTCTGACGTGCCCGTAATAGCGGAACTCGAGGTCCGGCACACCCGGGCGGTGGTGCCGACCCGGCGCGTGGCGCTCGGCGACTCGGACCTTCCGATCTCGCCCGCGCCGGGTTACGGCGGCCTACTGCTGGCGGCCGTGGTGGGGGCGGTGGTTCCACTTTTGAGCGACGAACCCGGCGCCGAGCTCGACCGTCTGATTTGGGATTTGGAAGCCGGCAACCGGGTCCCGCAGCCGCGTCTGCGGTTCCGGTTCCAGACCGATGTGGTGGGCCTCGACCGCAGCCGCCACCGCCTGCTCAAGGTCGGACGCAGCCTGGGGCTCGAGATCGACGACCACGGAGCGCCGCTGCCTCAGGCGCTGGCCGCCGTGTACGCGGCCGCGGGCCTGCCGGTCACAGCCCGAGCCGGAGTGTTCCGTCTCATCCGCCGGGCCAGCCGGTGGGAAGGCGGCGCCGACGACGCGCTGCTGGCGTTCCTGCGATCCAGCCAGGCCCTGCCTTCGCGGCGAGGACGTCACCACGACGAGAACTGGGCGCTGGAACTGCTCGGCTTCATCGACGGCATGGAGCCCGACCGCAGCCAGGTACTGGGCCGGTTCCGCGAACTCGTGCGTCAAGCCCATCCGGACCACGGCGGCGAAGTACTGGTCGCAGGCGACCGGATCACGGACCTGGCCGCGGCCAAGCAGATCCTTCTCGCCGGTTGAGTGCCCGGTTCGGCCTGGTCCTGGCGCCCGGAGCGAGCGCCGGACCGGATCAGCCCGCGCTGGTAGCGATCGATGAAGCCGTCACCGCGGTAGGCGGCACCGTGGCCCGGGTGAGCATCGGCAAGGGAAGCGCCGAGCGCGCCGTGCCGAAGGCCCAAGAGGAGTTGCACAAGCTGTGCGACGAGACTGGTCTCGAGCTGGGCAAGGTGTTCTCGGGCGGTCGCTCGTTCGGGGCGCGCGTCTTCTCGATGGTCGTCGCCGGCGGGACACCGTCGGCGGGACTCGTGCTAGTCAGCTATCCGCTCCACCCGCCGGGCAAGCCCGACCAGCTCCGCACCGAGCATTTCCCGAAGATCAAAGTTCGATGTCTCTTCGTGTCGGGAACGCGCGACGCCTTCGGAACCCCGGACGAACTGCAACGCGCCACCAAGAAGATCAAGGGCCCCGTCGACCACGTCTGGATCGAAGCCGGCAACCACGGCCTCCGCGGCAAAGACGCCGAAGTTGCCGCCGCGGTAGCCGAGTGGCTGAAAACACGGACGACCCGCCTCTAACGAGGTCATCCTCGCCGGCGCCGGGCAATTACTTCCGACAGACGCCCCTTACCCTGGCGGGATGTCAGCCGCCGAGACTCATGTGTTGCTCCTCGGTACGGACCACCTCGACATTTGGGACGGCGAGCACGGTCCGCCCGACATTCTCTCCCCGCAGAAACAGGACGAAGCCGCGGAGCTGATTGACCGCCTGAAGCGCTTCGCCCCGACCAAGGTGGCCCTCGAGATGCTCGCGTCGCGCCAGACCAAATTGGACGACAAGTACGCCAAGTACCTCGCGGGATCCGGCGCCGACGACCGAAACGAAATCGTCCAGATCGGTTTCCGCCTGGCGCGCGAAACGCAGGCGACGGTGCACGCTGTTGACGCCGACTGGACATTGGCGCATGCAGCAGTTGAGGAGTTCTTCGCCAAAAACCCCGGCGAACGGTTCACCGAGGACCTGAGCCCCGAGCTCCAAGCGGCCGTCCTGAAGACGTGGCAGGCAAGCCTGGAGCTGCCGCTCCCCGAGTATCTGCGCTACCTCAACGAACCGCTGGTCGCTCAGTTAAACGACCGCGAATATCTCGACAGGTGGCTGCCGGTGGGAGCGGGACGCACATGGGCCGGCGTCGATCTCGTGGCCAGTTGGTATCGGAGGAATTTGCGAATTCTCGCCAATCTGCAACAGATTTCCGAGCCAGGCGATCGCATCCTCGTTTTGTTCGGAACCGGCCACGCCCCCTCGCTTCAACACTTTCTAGAAGTCTCAGGTCGCTTCGAGTACGTGAGCCCGATGGACTTCCTTTGAACTCGCGCTCACTCCGGTGCGCGGCCGGACTTACCGAACCGCTGCTGCGCCGCCTGCCTCGTCACTCCCATTGCCAAACCAATGGTGTCCCACGTAAGGCCTC
>JAHWKP010000128.1 GCA_019347775.1 Actinomycetota bacterium
ATCGAGCCGGTGATGTCTCAGCCTGAAGGGCTCGCGCAGCTACGGGGGACTGTGTGACGCGCTCCTCTCCTACGTGGAGCGGCAGGTGTTCCCGGGGGGATGCTTCTTCGTGGCCTGCTCGGCGAGTTCGACGCGCAGCCGGGAACACTCCATCAGCAAGTGGCGGCTGATCACACCTCCTGGCTCGAGGCTCTGGTAGCGACCGCTCATATGGAGGTGGACATCGCCGATGAGTGGCGCCAGCAGATGGTCGCCGAGGTCTTCGTCGGCGTCGAACATGGGACCGTCGCCCTCACCGCCGAACTCACGACGATTGAGATGCGCGCGCAAGAGCGAGCCACGGTCGATGTCGCCTGGGCCTTGGAGCATGCTCAACGCAGGGACTGGGCGGCGTACGCGGATCTCGTCGAACGGACAGACAACCGAGGGCCGGACGATGTTGCTTCGAGCCTCGCTGCCTGGATCGACGGAGTCCCTGACGCGCATGCATGATCTCGTTAAGGGTCGACCTTGACTCGCGCCGATCGGCGCGTCGCGAGCAGGGAGCTGGCGGGGAGCGCGCCCTTCACTCCCGCGCCTCGCCGCCACCGACGGCGAGTTGGGTGTTGAGGTCGAGGGAATTGGAGTCGCATGGTCATACACGCGGAGTCCTGCGGCCGGGCTCCGGCACCCACCCTCGACGAGACCTTCGGGATGCTTACCCTGGTCCCAGACGGAAGGACCCGGGCACGCACTGCGCATTGGTCTGGGAGAGATGCCCGTCGTCGCGGGCTAAACCGATCGCCCGGCTCCTGCGTTCTTGGGGTGAGATCTCGCCAGCGAGCCCCCGACGGAAGATGTTGCTGTGGATGAAGACGCCGAGCAGTTCTGTCGCCGTGTGTCTCCGAGAGTCGTCGGGAGCCTTCTCCTCCAATGTGAGCAACGTCAGGTTGCCGAGGACGTTGCGCAAGAGGCTCTTGCACGTGCGTGGGAACGATGGGATTCCGTGTCGGAGATGGCCAGTCCCGAAGGCTGGGTCTTCCGGGTCGCGTTCAACCTCGTCTCCTCACAACGCCGGCGAGCGCGCGCCGAACGCCGAGCTGCCTCGCGTCTCCGACCAAAAGCTTCGCCGGCGCATCCAGACCCGGACGACAGACTCATCCTTCGAGAGGCACTCGCAGCTCTTCCTCTCCGCCAGCGCCAAGCAGTCGTGCTGCGCCACTATGCGCAGCTTTCCGTTTCCGAAACCGCAGAGGTGATGCAGTGCGCGCAAGGGACGGTCAAAGCACTTACGAGCCAAGGGATCACGTCACTACGTCGGTCCATGCCCGAGCTGGACGAACGCGACACGGCCACCGAGGAGGTCCCTGATGCCTGAGCTAGGACAACTGTTGGACGACCTCGTCGGACCCCAGCGAGGAGTCGACCCGAGCGCCGTAAGAGCCCGGGTCGTCCAACGGCAGCGGCACCGTCGAACGCGTCATATGGCTGTCGCGCTGGGCCTTGTCGCATTCGTCGGCGCCGGCGCCGGCGCACTCGTCATCGGCCAAGGCGAGGGGCGTACGCCACTCGACGTCGTGGGAGGAGGTGGTGCGGGAGTTTGGACGTCGCTGTCACCGAGTCCTGTGGACGATCGAACCTCGGCGTCGGTTGTGTGGACGGGAACAGAGCTGATCGTGTGGGGCGGCGAAGGCGAGTCGGAGGCGAATGTCCTCAACACCGGCGCAGCCTTCGATCCGAGTACACACACCTGGCGAGACCTGCCGCGGGCGCCTATCGCGGGTAGATCGGGCCACGCGGCGATATGGACCGGTGAGGAGATGGTCGTCTGCTGCGGTGGTGTGGACCCGATGGGTCCGATCGCCGCCTACTCGCCCGCCAGCAACTCTTGGCGGTTGCTTCAGGCGCAGTCAGAACTCGAGACCATCAAGTACCCGGCGGCGGTGTGGACGGGCGAAAGGATGATCGTCGCCGGGGGCGTCGCGATGGGCTCCCACGATGCGGCACTGCAGTATGACCCAGCTGCCGACCGGTGGTACGGCACAACCGAGCACAGTCCGGTGACGATCGAGAGGCAACCCGATGCAGCCTGGACCGGGCGTGAGGTCGTGGTCGTCCCCCGTGAGTACACCGATGATCCGCCTGCCGCGTTCAACCCGGCAACCGGACGATGGCGTGCGTTCCCCGACCCCCCTCTGTCACTGGCGATCGACAAGCCTGCGGCGGTCTGGACCGGTGACGAGCTACTGCTGTGGGGCGTCAGCCGAGATGCGGACCCCAGTGGGGCCCACAGCCCGGTGGGGGCGCGCCTTAACGTAGACACCGGGGAGTGGCGCCCGATGGCCGACTCGCCACTCGGCCCCGTCGACTGGTGGCAGGGAACACCCGGCAGCAACAGCGCCACCTGGGACACCGAGCGCCGCAGGATGATCGTGTACACGGGAGCGATTGGCCACGGTCGGGGCGAGGAGACCGATGAGAACGCAGCGACATCAGTGCTTGCGTACTACCCCGACGACGACTCATGGGAGAGCCTGCCGAGTGTCTCGGCGAACTATTACCATCCGACCCTCGTGATGGCCGGTGACCAATTGATCGTCGCCTCAAGTTCCTTCCACGCACTTAAGTTCTCGGATTGACGTAGAACGGACCGCTGCCGTTAGAACCTGCCGCTCCACCTACCGCCAGCACCACGGCCACTGGCTTGCGTCCGAGACGCTCTTGTGACGCCTCGCTGTCGGAAAGGTAGGAGCTACCTTCCGACGTCTGAAAGCCAGTCGCCTACCGCCGGCTGTGGGTGACGCTCCGTTGCCGGAAAACCCCGGCGCAGTGTGCTGGAGGCGCTCCATACGCGCGCTCCATAACTCCGCCGAGCGGTCAGGGGCGACGCGCCCAACGGCGCGTCGCCCCTGACCCGACCCCGGCTTGGACGAAGCGCGGTAAATACCGGCTCGCTCGCGGGCGGGGCCAGCGCGAAGAGTCTTCGGTGCTCCTCACCCCTCGACGCCGAACCGTCGGCCGCCCCCGCTCGAGGCCGGCCCGATCGGCACCTCGGTCCGCTTACCTGGGTTGCCCCCTTGCCACTCGCACTTTCGGCGTCCGCCTAAACGAGCAACGCCTGCTCCTACTCAGTTGTTCAGCGTCTTCCGGAAAGATAAAGATAGGCACCCGCGCCGAACAGACAGACAGGAGTTATCACGACAATAACCACGAGCCAGAAGACAGCGCCTTGGTTTGCGTCGCCCGCTGGCGCGCCAAACAAGACGTAAATGGCGGCAAGGGTAAACGGGCCTAGCCCGATCAAGTAGGCGATCAGCAGCCGTTTAGCGAGGCTCATATTCGGAATCGTCCCTGGACAGCGGGGCAGTCGACGGCAAGGACCATCCATAGCGAGCCCATGACAAAGCAGCTACTTGCTCCGGGATCTCGTCGTCTACGGCCTGAGTGTGCCATGGAGCCGCCCGCTGCGCCCATCAGGGGCACGGGGAGTTCAGGAAGGTGGGCGAGTAGGACGGGGGGTCGACGCGGTCTGAACCGCCCCGAATGCCGGCTCGGGAGCGGCTCCGTCATGAAGCGCCGATGCTCGGCGTTGTCCTCCCACCCGAACCGAGAGTCTGTTCGTGAGCGGCAAGTCAGGGCTATGGGGTCCGAACCGGCGGGAACATCGGGTTCCCGGCCCTCGGACGACGTCCCGGGGCGATCGCTGGGTCGCCTCCTCGGTCCGGGGCAACATCGCTGGCAAGCCGTCCTCGCTCATGGCCCGATATACGCCCAGGCAGCGGCGCGCGTTAGCTGCCTCCACCGTCGGTGTCGCGAACCACAGTACGTGGCCGACGACGAGTCTCAGCGCCTCATTGGCACGCCACCTCCCCAGCCGGGCGATCGGAGCTGCTTGGCCGGTCTCGTAGTGTGCCAGACCTCGCTCAATGACGTTCCCGTCTCCGCCGAAGTAGTGCTACCAGCGGTATGAACGCCAACCCCAGTAATAGCGCGTGTACAGGACCAGGACCTCCTGACAATCGAACGATCCTACTGGCCATCGAGAGCAATATCACCGCTGCTACAAGCAGCCAGTCCTGCGGCGCCATGGAAACACTTCTCCGTGAAAGCCGATTCCTGTAAACAAGAGCGTAGATGATGCCTGTAAGCAGCCCGATCAGCACACCGCCACCTACCATGGCAAGGCTCAAACCGACGTTACCGCCGGAAGAAACAAGAATCTCCAGGCCCCCTAGAACGCCAGCCCCCAGCCCGAATACGAGCCAGACCCCAAGAACCTTCGCAACGCTCAGTTGTCCTCTATCGGCCACTGTCGGGCACCTTAGCCACGCTTACTTGACTCGACGGGGTTGCCAGCCAGGTCGTATCGGAGCTGCGGCGAGCACCGAAAGAAGCTTCGGCCTACTCTGAGTCTGCCGCTGTGCGACATCCGATGCTTGTGAGACAGGTTCAGGCAGATAAGTACGGCCCCGACGTCACGACCAGAGCCACCGAGCTCGTCGCCACCGCGCTCATGTCCCGGGCGTCGTGGCAGTGGATCACGTCGCGCTCGGTGGGCTCGTTCACTTGGGTGTCGCCGGAGAGCTCGGGGCGGTGAAGCGCCGGTAGAACGCCGAGCGCCTCGGAGGTAGCGGCCAGGCCCTACTAGGGGCCGTCATCCGGGCTTCTGACGCGCGATATCCCACCATTATCGCGCGTCAGCACAAGGGGCCGTGGACGCCGCCTGGGCCGAGTACGGCGAAAAGCGCCGGCCCGCTAGTTCGATGTAGCCGGGGACCGTCCCACTTGAGAAGCGAAGGTAGTGGCTCAGTCCTTCGCCCGCTGGTTGAGGTCGGTGGGCATCTTGGTCCGCTTCGCCACGTCGTTAGGCTACTCCCGTGACTCAGTGGAGCGAAGAGGTCGAGTGCCCCGGGTGCGGAGAGAAGGTCGCGATCCAGCCTGGACCATCAACGATCGGAGATGAACCCTCCGGCCGCTACTCGATCCACTCGGGCGGCGTGGTCGTACATCAGTGCGCCGAAGGGACCTACTCGCCGCCTGAGTCAGACTGAGCCACTACCGGAGCGAACGCACGTTCGCTAGCGTGGCCA
>JAHWKP010000129.1 GCA_019347775.1 Actinomycetota bacterium
CGAACTCCGCCGACAGCCGGGTCTTCGGTGCGGTGGAACGGGGCTCGATCGTCGGCCGAACCGTGCTGCGGCTCCTCCCGCTGCGCCGCACCGGGTTCCTGTAGTTCGCCGGCTGTCTCCAAAAGGCGGCCAAGTAGCATGGCGTCATGGCCGGACCCGAGGACCTCGAGCGGTACGAGACCGAGATCGAGCTCCAGCTCTACCACGAGTACAAAGCAGTCCTGCCCATGTTCCGCTACGTGGTGGAGACCGAGCGGCGCTTTTATCTCGCCAACGAGGTCAAGCTCGAACCCAAGGGTGAGGCGCCGAACAACTGGTTCGAGCTCGAGCTCACCGATGCGTGGGTGTGGGACATGTACCGACCCGCCCGCTTCGTCGCCTCCGTCAAGGTGGTGACCTTCAGGGACGTCAACGTCGAGGAGCTCCCCGAGAAAGAAGACATCCTCGGCGGCGGCATGCCGACCTCCTGATCCGTCCCCTGAGCCCGTCAACCTCGACCTGCTCGATGGCCGTCGACCCGCGCCGTTCTCTCGGCAGCTCTGGCGAGGAAGCCGCGGCCCGCTGGTACATCCGCTCTGGGTGGACCGTCGTGGATCGCAACTGGCGGTGCCGCGAAGGCGAGCTCGACCTGATCCTCGGTCGCGGTGACACCCTGGTGTTCTGTGAAGTCAAGACCCGCACCACCGACCGGTATGGCGGGGCCGCGGCGGCGGTCACTCCCCTGAAACAGGGGCGTATTCGCCGGCTCGCCATGCGGTGGCTCAACGAGAGCGGGATGCGGGCCGCGCGCTTGCGGTTCGACGTCGCCGTGGTCCGAGGTGACGATGTCCATGTGATCGAGGCCGCGTTTTGACCGACCCGACGCAGCGGGCGATGAGCCCCGAGACAGCCGCGGTAAGCCTCGGGCGCGGGGGAGAGCCAGGCGATCCGCTCACCGCCCCGGTTTCGCTTACCTCGACCTACCGATTCGGGGGCAGGCACCCGTACGGGCGCGACGGCAATGACACGTGGGAAGCCTTCGAGGAGGTCCTCGGGGCGCTCGAAGGTGGTCGGGCGCTGGGCTTTGCTTCGGGCCTCGCGGCAGCTTCGGCGGTGATCGAGGACCTCCCCGTCGGCGCAGTCGTGGTGGCTCCCGGCGACGCTTACAACGGCACCCGACGGTTGCTGGCCGACCTGGAGTCGAGAGGACGCTTGACCGCCCGTCTGGTGTCCGTCACTGACACCGAGGAAGTGCTGGCCGCGTCCGACGGTGCAGACTTGCTGTGGCTCGAGTCTCCGACCAATCCGCTCATGGGCATCGCGGATCTCGCCGCGCTGTGCGAGGGGGGGCGGGCCGCGGGAGCTCGAGTCGTGGTCGACAACACTTTCGCCACACCCTTGCTGCAGCAGCCGCTCGACTTCGGAGCCGACGTCGTGATCCACAGCGTCACCAAGCTGCTCTCTGGTCACTCCGATGTAGTGATGGGCGCAGTCGTGACGCCCGACGACGACCTGCATGGGCGCTACGTCAAGCGCCGGAGCCTGCATGGAGCGATCCCGGGCCCGTTCGAGACGTGGCTCGCCCTCCGGGGGCTGCGGACGTTGCCCGCACGGCTGGAGAGGGCCCAACGGACCGCCGCCGAGCTGGCCACGCGGTTGGCGGCGCACGCGACCGTAGAGGTTGTGCGTTACCCCGGGCTCTCCGATCATCCCGGAGCGGACCTCGTGGCCAAGCAGATGAAGGGCCCGGGCACGTTGATGTCGTTCGACGTGGCGGGCGGTGCCGAGCCCGCCGAAGCGGTGTGCGGGGCGACGCGAATCTGTGTGCCGTCGACCAGCCTCGGCGGAGTCGAGACCCAACTCGAACGGAGAGGCCGCTGGGAAGGGGAGGGCCATCTTCCACCCGGCCTGATCCGCCTGTCGATCGGCCAAGAAGACCTCGAAGACCTTTGGGCAGACCTGGACCAGGCCCTGCGGCGGCGTGCCTAGGGCGAAGTCGGGCACCTAGGCGGTTGACATATATCGTCGAAACATATATACATCCGGGGTATGACGCCTGCGCACGAGATTCACGTCCCCCGGTCCTTCGAGGACTCACTCGAGGAGTTGGAGGGCCGCCCACTTGCCGTCGCGCTATGCGACCTCGACGACTTCGCCCGGATCAACGAAGGCTTGGGGCGCGAGGTCGGTGACGCGGTACTCCGCGACTGGGAACGCACCCTCACACGGTCGCTTCCTGCCGAAGCAACGGTCGTCCGCATCGGTGGAGACGAATACGCGGCCGCGCTACCCGATCACTCAGCGGAGAGCGCGCTGATACTCCTGGAGGAGATTCGCGCTCATATCGCCGGCCAGTACCCGACCGCCAAGGTCCCGTGGCCGGTCAGCGTTTCGGCCGGAGTCGCCGCCCGCCCGCCGCATGGGGACACCCCCGGGGAATTGTTGGCTGCGGCTAGAGAAGCCCTGATGCGAGCCAAGCGCGATGGCAGTAACAGGGTGACGATCTTCGTCGAAGAGAAGATGACGATGAAGAGCAACTACTACACACGAGCGACGCTCGATCGCCTGGCGAAGCTCTCCAATGCAACCGGCCGAACCGAGGCGAGCCTGTTGCGCGAGGCGTTAGACGAGTTGCTGGTCAAGTACCGCGACGAGCTCTAAATCGCAACTGTGCCCGGTGCTGTCGCAGTCATGTCGGGCTCACCAGCGGTTCCGGCGAACGTAGTCGTCGAAGGGAAGGCGCGCCGCGGCGGGGCCGCGGGAGCTCGGGTCTTCGCCGGGATGGCCAAGGGCGACGACGATGGCCACGCGGTGGCCCTCCGGGATCCCCAACACGTCGAGGGCACACTCCTTGTGGTGCATGGTTACCGGGCAAGACGCCAGCCCCTCGGCATGGGCGGCGACCATGAGGTTCTGAGCGGCGCGGCCCGCATCGAAGTCGCGGCCGTCCTCGGGGATCACGACAGCGATGCACACCGGCGCGGTCGGGATCCATGCCGAGAAGTCGCCGCACTCGGCCAGCTTCTGCTTGGTCTCGGGCTCGTCGATGACCACGAAGCGGCACGGCTGGAGATTCTTGGCGCTGCCGGCCATGCGGCCGGCTTGCAGCACCCGGCGCAGCTCGTCGTCGGCGACGGCCTGGTCGGTGAACGAGCGGGTGTCGCGCTTCGTGACGATGGCCCGGTAGGCGTCCATCGGCGGTCAGGCCGCCTTGCCCACCACGGCCGGGACCGCGCAGCTCTGCGGCGCATGGATCCTCGCTCCCGGATGCATTACTCCAGCACCAGCTCGACGTCGATATTGCCCGCGGTGGCCTTCGAATAAGGGCAGACCTTGTGGGTGGCGTATAGGAGCTCGCGGGCTTCGTCCTCGGGCAGTTCCGGAATGCTGGCGAGCAGCCGAGCAGAGAGCACGACTGAGCGGTTCTCTTCGTCGTACATCAGGCTCACCTCGCAGGTCACCGAAGAGTCCGAGACATTCTTCTTCTGGATCTTGGCCAGCGTGTGGATCGAGCTCTGGAAGCAGGCGGCCCAGCCGACCGCGAATAGCTCCTCGGGATTCGTGCCAGTGCCGGGACCGCCGAGTTCCTTGGGTGGCTTGATCTCGACGTCGAGGTTGCCGTCCAACGAACGCGACCTGCCGTCGCGCCCCCCTTCGGCGGTGGCTACTGCGGTGTAGAGAGACTTCATGCGATCAGTCTGTGCGATTCGGGCGGCCGCTGCTCAGGACCGACCCGGTGGCCTGTGCTTTCGTTCCTCCCAACAGGGTGTGTGCCAGTGGCGTCGGAGGTCCGGCGCTTCGGTGGGCACGATCACTACGTGCCCCACGCCTAGGCGTATCTCGTGGTTGCAGCCCGGGCAGACGTACTCCTTCCGAGCCTCGTAGGGCTGCACCCGCAGCACCTCGAACGGTCCGAGGTTCTCCGGCACGGATCAGCCCAGTAACGCCCAAGCGATCAAGAGCGCCACGACGACGACGGCGCCGACGACCATGGCGTAGTCGGCTTTGCGCGAGCCCTTGCGCGGGCGGAACGGGTTGAAACCCATGCCTGAGTATGGTGCCGCCGATGACCGGAACCGACGAAACCATCCTCATCGAACGAGCTGGCGGGGTGGCCACCATCACCCTCAACCGCCCCGAACGCAAGAACGCGGTGACGGGCGAGATGTGGAGTGCGCTGCGAGATCTGTTCGTCGATATCGGGCGCCGATCGGAGGACCGCGTTGTGGTGGTGACCGGCGCCGGTGGGGCGTTCTGCAGTGGGGCGGACTTGGCCGCGATCGACGACATCTCCGGCGGCGGGCTGGCGCGCATGCGCGTCATCAGTTCGGCCGCGCAGGCGCTGCACGACTTACCGAAGCCCACGATCGCCAAGGTGCCGGGGATTGCGGCGGGCGCGGGCGCCAACCTGGCGCTCGGCTGTGACCTGATCGTCGCGTCCGACGACGCGCGGTTCAGCGAGATCTTCTCGGCTCGCGGGTTGTCCCTTGACTTCGGCGGTTCGTGGCTCCTACCTCGCCTCGTCGGCTTGCACAAGGCCAAGGAACTGGCGTTTTTCGCCGACATCATCTCGGCCAAAGAGGCGCAGGAGCTAGGACTCGTTAACCGGGTGGTTCCGGCCGGCCAGCTGGATGGCTTCGTCAACGAGTGGGCACAGCGGTTGTCCGCTGGACCCCCGCTGGCCCTCGCCATGACCAAGCGCATGTTGAACGATTCGTCGACTTCGACTCTTGCTCAGGCCCTCGCCGCGGAGGGGCTAAGTCAAGTCGTCAACTTCGGAACCGAGGACCTCGGCGAGGCGATGCGTGCCTTCGTCGAGAAGCGTGCCCCGGAATTCAGAGGGCGCTAACCCCGCGCGTAAATCCAGCTTGACAAAGGCCAGAACGTCAATGTAGATTGACGACATGGCCAAGCAAGCCCGGGACATCGCGGGCGACGCTGCGAGCAAGGACCCGAGGGTGGGGCTTCGAGCGGTTGTCGCGTTGCGTCAGCTCACCGAATCTTTGGAGTCGTTGCAGGTAGCTAACGCAAGAGATCAGGGGTGGTCATGGCAGGAGATCGCGCTGCACCTCGGCGTGTCA
>JAHWKP010000012.1 GCA_019347775.1 Actinomycetota bacterium
TCGGGGACGGTCTTCGAACCGGATCCGGAGCTTGAGGCCGCCACCTCGCGACACTTACTCGCGCTGGAGACTGAACCGACCGGCTCGGTCGTTTTCGCCTGCCCGACAGGGGCCGAAGGTGAAGCGGTCGTGTGCCCGGGAGCGGAGGTCGCCCTCGACGACACCTACACGATCACGGATCTAGTCCCCGGCTCGTACGACGTGTTCGCGATGCCACCCTCTTCTCGCACCGACCTGGGCGTGTCCGCGACAGTCGTCGTCGAGTTAGAGGGCGGAGCCGATGTGACCGGAGTGGACCTCACGTTCACCCTGGTCACGCCGGAGCTGTTCTCGCTGGCCGGAACTGTCTACGACCACAACGAGGCTCCAGTCACGGGCGCGACCGTGGAGGCATGTTCGGTGAGTGCATCGACGGAGGCCATCCTCATCGACGAAGTGCGCACGGGATGCCCCACCGTCACGACGAGCGAGAAGGGGACCTTCTCGTTCTCACTTCCGTCAGGCGACTACGTCGTAGAAGCCACTTTTGAAGGATTGAGTTCGTCGGAAGCCGTGACCGTTCCGACCGAGTTCGCGCTGAGCCTTTTCTTACCGGAGCCGACCGGCAGCGTCGCGGGAACTGTCGAGGACTTTGAGGGAATCACGGTGGAGGGCGCGGCCGTGCAGGCGTGCGCGGACCTCGCGGACTTCTGCGCAAGCGACGTGTCCGGAGCCGACGGGTCGTTCTTCCTGGACGGGCTACCCCTCGACTCCTTCACGCTCTTAGTGCAGCCTCCGGCCGATCGCGACGAGCTCAACTCGGAGACGAAGATCTTCACCGTCGACGCGGACCACCTGGTCATAGACATCGGTGTCGTCGTCCTGCCGCTGGCCGACACCACCGATCCGTCGTTCCTCGGCCCCGCGACCTCCCGCGAGGATCAGACACTGACGGACAGCCTGGAAGTCCCGGACAAGCCGGAGCCGACCCGGGCGCCGCAGCATTTCGGCGACCTGCCAGACCAGCCGCCTCCCCCGCGCCAGCCGCAGCATTTCGGGGAGGCGCCTCAGCCCCAACCGCCTCCGCCACCACCCAGGCAGCCACAGCACTTCGGATCGGCACCCCAACCCGACCCCAGCCCAGCGGCCCAGTCGCCGCCTCCTCCGCCGCGCCAGGCCCAGGCCTTCGGGAGCAGCGCACTGACGCCGGCGGCCCAGTCTCCGCCGTCTCCTCCCCCGCGCGAGGCCCAGGCCTTCGGCAGCCCGCCCACACCGCCTTAGCGGTTTCGGCTACTCCGCCACGACCGCGAGGGCGGTTGTGACCGATCGCTCCAGGTGCGCCAGCACCAGGTCGTGGCGGGTCGGAGTGCCGTCCATCACGACGCGGCCGTTGCGATAGATGAGCTGATTACTCGGGTGATTGACCATCACGCCGTGGGCCACGAAGGTCGTCGACCCGCCGCCGTCGAGGTTCACCGCCTCAACCGCTCCGAGCGCCACCATCAGGTCAGCAGCCTCCGGCAAGGTCATGCCGATGCTGCAGCACGGCTGGCGACCGTCGACGGTCACGAGCAGGATCGTCCCGTCATCGGTGCGACCTGCCATGGTGCGGGGGTGGCGCGACCTGGTGAAGCCGTCGTTGGCGGACAAGTAAACCGGGCGGCCCTCCTTGACCAGCACGGGGTATCCGCCCACCGCAGCCCGTTCGGCGCGCGACGCCTGGAGATCAAGTTGGAGTCGAGGGCCGGCCTCGCCCCGCTGGACCCGGGACCACAGGTCCCGCAGCGAGCGAGCGCCCGCTCCTGTTCCCGACAAGACCACGCCCCACGGGGGAATGGGGGTGTCGCCGCCCCGCAACTCGACCAGTTCGATGCCGATCGATCGACCGACGGGCGAAGGTCCGCCGGCCTCTACCACCCGAGCGAGCAACTCCACGCCGCTCGGTCCCGTACCCGTCGAAGGGGCCCAGTGGCCGGTGTAGAGGATCACGTTGTCGGTCTGGCGAGAGCGGTTCACGCCGTGAATGCCGACGACGTGAGGTGGTCGCAGAAGGAAGGTGCCCGGATCCGAGACCGTGCCGCTCCAGATCATTGGCCCAACCGAGGCCGTGCCGTCCGCCGCGATCAGGAACTGGTGATGGTGGGGAACCGGCGACCGCACGAACTGGCCGTCGATCACGGTGGCGCCGACAGGCTCGCCGGTGGACACGTTGGCGAAGTCGCCGTTGATCGCGAAGGCGCATTTCGTTCTCTGGCACATCGAAGTCGTGCGCTCATAGGCCGGTGCAGGCCCGGCGACCCGGTCACCGGAAAGCACGGTTCGCACCTTCAATCCAGAGTGCGGGGCGACCCGTACGACGTTCACCACCACCGGACCGTCGTCGCGCACGAGGCGCATGTGCTCTGCACCGCGGACGCTCGTGTCGCGAGCCACGACGCGGTAGCCACCGGCCGGTGCAGGAGTGTCAGCCCGGGTGACGGCCGGCAGGGTGGCGGCTACGACGGCCAGAACGCCGATTGAGAGTCTGAACCGTCTCGTTCGCAATGCCGCCGCCCCCCCTAGTCACACGCTTGGTCGGGAAGGCGGGATTTGAACCCGCGGCCTCTGCGTCCCGA
Organism: Actinomycetota bacterium; assembly: GCA_019347775.1. Taxonomy (GTDB): domain Bacteria; phylum Actinomycetota; class Acidimicrobiia; order Acidimicrobiales; family JAHWKP01; genus JAHWKP01. The sequence goes on from JAHWKP010000012.1 coordinate 2,595, forward strand.
ACGCAGCGCGCTGCCAAACTGCGCCACTTCCCGTGGCAGTTGCCGACCACGATGGTAACCGGGCCGGGACGAGCCCCGACGCTGCATGCCCCACGGCAACATGGGGTAGCCCGTGATGATGCGACCTACCGCTGCCGCCCCAAGCCCGCTGCGCTCTATTGCCGCCCTCGCCCTGCTCGTCGGCGTTTCCTGCGGCGGAGACGAGGTTGCCCAACCGACGACCACCTCCTCGCCGACTACGTCAGCGGCAACAACCGAGTGTGCGGCTCCGACCTACACCGTGGAGATGCCCGAGGGCTGGCACGTCAATGAGCCCTCCGAAGCCGCGCCCTGTCGCTGGTTCCACCCCGAGCCGTTCGAGCTCCCCCAGAACACCGAGGTACTGGGAGTTGCCATCCACCTCCGGTATGAGGCGGTGGAGTTCTCCCGCATCTCCGATCCAGACAGCCGAGTAGATGACATCCTCGACGCCCGCGAAACGAAGGTCGACGGCCGGGACGCCGTTCGGCTGCACACCGAGTCGCAGGGCGAAGGGTTGCTCGAGGCGGGAGTCGAGGCCGTGTCCTGGTACGTGGACACCGGCAGCCGCACGCTGAGCGCCGCAACGACCGGAGCAAGCGAGGGGTCGTTCGAGGACAACGTCGATGTCCTCGACAACATGATGGCGTCACTGCGATTCACGTCGGAGCCGTGCTCCTCGGTCGAACAAACGGGCTTGCGCGATCTCGCGGCCTCGGTTCCCGATCCGGTAAAGCGCACCCGCCAAGAGATCTTCGATGCGGCGCGGGCTTGTGACTATGAACGCCTAGGCGAACTAGCCGAACAAGGAGACCGGGAGTTCACCTTCAGCTTCGGCGGCGGTAACGACGCGGCGGAGTTCTGGCGCACCGAAGAGGCGCAGGGCGACGACCCCCTTCACAAGTTGGTGGTCCTGCTGGACATGTCACATGGCACGAGCGATACCGAGGGCACCATGCAGTACCTGTGGCCCTCGGCATTCACCTACGACTCGTGGGACGAAGTGCCCGAGAGGGAGAAGCGGGAACTCTCGCGGCTGTACACCGCCGAGGAGATGGAAAACTTCGAGCGCTTCGGGTCATACGCCGGGCACCGCATCGCCATCGCCTCTGATGGCGAGTGGCTGTTCTTTGTGGCCGGCGACTGACCGGTCTCCCGCGTCAGCGCCGTTGGAGTGGCGCGGTCGCTACCACCTCTTCGATGCGGTGACGCTCCATGGCCGAGATCTTGAAGCGCCAGTTGGACAGCTGGACCTCCTCGCCCTCCTGCGGGATGTGACCGAGCCGGTCCATCAACATGCCGCCGATGGTCACGTATTCGCCCTCGGGCAACCGGATCCCGAGCGCCTCGGAGGCTTCGTCGACCGGGACGGCACCGTTGAGCAGCCAACGACGATCGTCGATGCGAGCCACGGCGGCCTCGTCGCCGGCTTCGTCGAACTCATCTCGTAGTTCACCCACGAGTTCGCCCATCAAATCCTTGAGGGTGAGCACGCCCTCGATCCCCCCGTGCTCATCGACAACCACCGCGAAGGCGCGGCGGCTCTCGCGCATTTCGGTGAGCAGATCGAGCACGCGGGCGGACTCCGGAACGTGGAACGGCCGGCGAAGGCGTCGGCCGATGGACTCGGTGGTCGGCTGTTCACCGATGCGGAAGAGGTCCTTGACGAAGAGCACGCCCCGCAGGTCGTCGAGGCTCTCGCCGTGAACGGGGAAGCGGCTGTGACCGGATTCCTTAACGGCCCGAGCGATGTCCTCAGGCGTGACCGGTTCGGCCAACGCGACTACGTCGACCCGCGGGGTCATCACGTCGCGAGCGGTGATCTGGCGCAGACGGCCTAACGACCGGGCGATCGCAGCTTCCTCGGGAAGCATGGGCGGGGGTTTCGGCCGGGATTCGCGCCGGAAAATCCGAGCCCACCACCGGGCTGGCCCGGGTTCTTCTCTAGCGGGAGCGAGCTCGCCGCCAGTCGGTGGCGGGTTGCTATCTGGGGGCAACTAGCACCGGGTCCGGTTGGAACGTCGGGTCCTGGAAGCTGCCTCCACCCCGGACCGCCTCGATCGCCCGGCGCAGCCGGATCGGGTCGAGCGGCTTCACGATCCAGCCCTCCGCCCCACAGCGTCGGGCGAGGAATACGTCGGCCCGCCTGTCGAGCAGCAAGAGAACGGGAATGTGCGAACCCCGGCCGCCGCTCTCCTCGAGACGTAGATCCATGCACACCGCGACCCCGCCCATGGATCCCACCTGCAGGTCGAGGACCGCGATATCTGGGTTTTCGGCCCGGGCGACGTCACGCACCTGGCGGCCCTGGCTCAACTCGATGATGTGCTCCTCGGAGGGCAGAACGGCTAGGACTTCGTCTCGTACGGAGGCCGCGTCCGCGACCACCAGGACACCGGGCACGCGCCGAGGTTATAGCGTCACCGTCCGCGGGCAGAGTGGATTGCCGGACCGCAGCGCACTTCCGCTCGATGTCCATATGTCGCCCAGCACCAAATGTCCAATACGTCGCCTACGACGAAGGGGATCAACTTGCTCGAGGTACAAGTCGAAGAGTCCGACGGTCTGACCATTTGTCGACCGGTTGGCGAGCTGGACGCCTTCACGGTCAGCCAGTTCCGCCAGGTCCTCGCCGGGATTGCCGGCCCGACCCGGCTGCTGATCGACATGTCCGGAGTGCCCTTCGTGGACTCCGCAGGACTCGGTGCGCTCATCGGAGGAATCCGAAGGGCCAGAGAATTGGGCGGTGACGTCGCCGTGGCTTGCGACCGACCAACTCTCGTGCGGGTACTCAGGACCACCGGCTTCGACCGAATCGTCACCGTTGCGCCCACCATCGAAGAAGCCGCTGCCGCCCTTCAGACATCGGCCGAGGAGACCGACGGAACTCCCTAGCGTGGGGCGGCGTGAGCGCCGCTGCCTTTCTACGACAGGCGCGCGTCGTAATTGTCATCGGCAAGGGTGGTGTCGGTAAGACCACCGTCAGCGCAGCCTTGGCCCGCGCCGCCTCGTTGGCAGGTATTGACTCGCTCGTCGTAGAGATAGAGGGAAAGGGCGGACTGGCCTCGGCCTTCGAGTATCCCGGTGAGCTCGACTACCGCGAAACCGTGCTCCATCCGGGCGATGCCTCGAAAGGCGAAGGCGAGGTTCGGGGGCGCACCCTGAGGGCCGACGAAGCCTTGGTGGAATATCTCGAGGAGCACGCCATGGGGCGGCTCTCGAAGCGCTTGCTGTCGGCCGGCGCCGTCGACGTCGTGGCCACGGCGGTGCCCGGGATCAAAGACATCCTCGTTCTCGGCAAGGTCAAACAACTGGAGCGTGAGCACCCGGCCGAGCTAATCATCCTCGACGCCCCCGCTTCGGGACACGCCATCTCGTTCCTCGCCGGTGCGGGCAGCCTGCTCGACGCGGTGCGGGCCGGTCCGATACGGGCCCAGGCCCAGGACGTCGTTGACCTCCTGACCGACCCAAACCGAAGCCAGGTCCTCATCGTCACCCTGGCCGAGGAAATGCCGGTGAACGAGGCCGCCGAGGTCGCTGCCGCGGTGGAGGACCAGGTCGGAGCCCACCTGGGCCCGGTAGTGGTCAACGCCGTCTATCCGAAGCGCGAGTCGCTGCCCCGGGACACCCCGGCCGCGGCGCTGGCCGAACAGAACTCGATTCACCTTCGGCCCGGCGAAGCCGAAGCCTTGGATGCGGCCGCCAAGTCGCGGCACGGCCGCAACGAACTGCAGGAACGTCACCTTCGACGTCTTCGAGAGCTGCTGCCGCTCCCACAGGTTGAGCTGCCCTTCCTGTTCACCGCATCGATCGGCGGCCGAGAGCTCGACCGCCTCGCTGTGTCCATGGCCGCAGCGCTGGAGGCGTTGGATTGAGTGGGCTGGGCCCGCTCCTGCAGCGGGGCAACATGCTGGTCTGCTGCGGTTCGGGCGGCGTCGGCAAGACGACGATCGCAGCCTCCCTCGCCGTGGCCGGGGCCCGTGCCGGCCTTCGGGCGTGCGTGGTGACCATCGACCCTGCCCGCCGCTTGGCCGACGCGCTCGGCCTGGAGACCCTTCCCAACGTCGCTCACCGCGTCCCCCTGGACCTTTCGGACGGCCTGCCCAGCGGGGAGCTATGGGCGCTGATGCTGGACCCGAAGTCGACCTTCGACGCGCTGGTCGAGCGCTACGCCGAATCACCGGATCAGGCGCAACGGATACTCGACAACCGGCTCTACCGGAACATCTCGGGCGCACTCTCCGGGACCCAGGAATACATGGCGGCCGAGAAGCTGTACGAACTCGCCGAGGAGGGGCGCTTCGATCTACTCGTGGTCGATACCCCACCGTCGCGTAACGCCTTGGATTTCCTCGAAGCCCCGGCCCGGCTCACCCGTTTCCTCGACAATCGCCTGTTCCGTCTCGTGGTGGCGCCGGCCCGGTCGTATCTCAAAGCGGTGAGCATGGCAGCGCAGGCTTTCGTCCGCACGGTGGCCAAGGTCGTCGGCGCCGAAGTGGTCGACGACGCGGTCGCGTTCTTTCAGGCTTTCGAGGGCATGGAGGAAGGCTTTCGCGATCGCGCCGAGCGGGTCGACCGGCTCCTCGGCGGAGACGGCACGGCGTTCGTTCTCGTCGCCTCGGCGAGAAAGGACACAGTCGCCGAAGCCATTTACTTCACTGACCGGTTGGTCGAGATGGGTAAGTCACCGCAGGCGCTCGTGGCCAACCGGCTCCATCCCCGCTTCGGCCGGGACGGCTCTGAGAGCCTCACCGATCTGGCCGCGTCCGACCGGGCCCGGGCCGACTCTCTCGGCGAGGACACCCCCCTGGGAGCGCTCTACGCCAACCTGGCCGAATTCCGCCAGGTCGCCGAACGGGAGGACGAGGTGTTGGCGACTCTCGTCGAGAAGGTGTCGCCCGCGCCCGTGTGCCGGGTGCCATATCTGGAAGGCGATGTCTCGGACCTCCAGAGTCTCGAGCGGGTGGCACAGATTCTCACCGCCTGAGCAGGACGGCGGCCCGAGGGTGCGAGCATGCGGCATGGCCACTCGTCGAGTGCTGCAGATCGCACTGGCGCTGGTCGCCGCCTTCGCGGCGACTCTGGCCGGCCCGGACGCAGGCGCTCAGGGCCAGCGCGACCACATCAACGTGCTCGGCGTGAACGGACTTGTCGACTCAGTGGTGGTGGACTCCGTGAGCGACGCCGTGGCCCGCGCCGAGCGCGACGGCGCGATCGCACTCGTGCTCCAAGTCGACAGCACCGGCGCCGTCGTCTCGCGCCGGACCCTCGACGCCCTGATCGACCGGCTTGACTCGACCGAGGTCCCTGTGGGCGTCTGGATCGGCCCAGCCGGGGCGTCGGCCGATCATGCGGCAGCCGAACTGCTCCGTCCGGCTGACCTGCGCGGCCGGGCTCCGGGCACGTCGATCGGAGAGCCGGCTACCGACTCGATCGTGGATGCGCCCACCCTGGGGGACTTCATCGTGAGCCTCGACGGCGTGGACACGCGCGCCGGCCGGCTGAGCACAGCCGAGGTGGAGGTGAACGAAGACGGCCAACCTCGGCGGCGACCGACCGTGGAGGTTCGCTTCGTCGAGGCGCCGCTCATGGCCCGACTACTCCACATCGTGGCCAGTCCGGCCGTGTCCTACCTCCTGCTCCTGGCCGGGATCGGACTCATTTTGCTGGAGCTGTTTAGCCTGGGCGGCGGCCTGGCGGCGGGGACGGCCTCGGTGTGTCTCCTTCTCAGCGCCTACGGACTGGCCGAGCTGCCCACCCGACCCCTCGGGCTGGCGCTGCTCGCAGTGGCAGGCCTGGGCTTCGCCGTGGACATCCAGGCAGGCACGGCCCGGTTCTGGACCGCTGTGGGCGCTGTGGGCCTGCTAGCGGGTACCAGGACCCTGTTCGGATCGGGGCTGGAAGGCCCGGTCGGCCTTCCCTGGGCCGCCGGCGTGGCTGGAATCCTGGGGCTGCTCCTGCTGGTGGTCCGGGCCATGCCCTCGATCGTGCGCTCCCGCACCACGGCGGGCGGGCTGAATCCGACGCTCGTTGAGGCCTGACGCCGCGTTTTCTTTCCAAATTCTTCCTTGTACCCTGGGGACAAGATGAGTACTTTGGGCTGTTGTGAGCGTCCAGAGGATCGATGACAGCTGGCAGGCGCGGGCAGCCTGCCGGGGACCGCAGTCGGCGATCTTCTATCCGCCCTCCAGCGTCGAGCGCAAGGAGGACAAGGACGCCCGGGAGGAACGCGCCAAGGCCATCTGCGCCACCTGCTCGGTGCGTAAGCCGTGCCTCGAGTACGCGCTCGAGATCAAGGAACAGCACGGCGTGTGGGGCGGGCTGAACGAGCTCGAGCGCAAGTCGATGCTCACCCGGCGTCCTCGCTTCTAGCGCCAGCCTCACGATCCGCGGCCGGCAGGCGCGGCCCTGCCACGCGGAGGTCTCCCCGCCGTCGCGTGACGCCGTGGGCATCCAGATGCGACAGCAGCGGCATCGCCCATTTTCGCGACGTGCCCAACTCCTCTCGGACCTCGGCGACAGTGACGCCTTGCGGCTTCCGCGCCAGCAGAGCGGCGACCTTGGCGGCCGCGAGTTCTACCGCCGAGGCGTGAAAGAAAAGCCCCCCAGCTTCGACGACGAGGGACCGGCGGACGAGATCCCGCACCACGTCGCGCCCGACCAGGCCGTCAGGTGACGGGGGCGCGAACGGCTCGGCGGCCAGCGCAGCCAGCCATTCGACCGCGCCCGGGTGCTCTTGGGCGGTGTCCTTGCGACGGAGCCGGTCGCCGCTGACCTCCAGGTCGGCGACCAGCGGGACCAGAGCGCGCTGCCTCTCGTCGAGAGCCGAGATTTGGACGCCCAGTGAGCCGGCCGAGTCGACCGCCACCCGCAGGGAACCTTCCGTCGCCGCCTGGGCGGCCGGGCTGACGACCCATGCTCCGACGTTGGGCTCGCGCCGTACTCCGGTCAGCCGAGCCAACAGGTCGGCTCTCACCCATCCCCGCTCGGCCACGACCCGATCGACGGAGCGGTCCGGCGAGGCCCTGCCGGGGCGAAGCACGGGAGCCACGTCGAGCACCTCGCCGCCTCCCACCGTCTCCTCGCGCCCGCTCTCGCGCAGGACAAATCGGTCGCCGGGCATCAACGGCAGCCTGGCGTTGCCCTCGAGGCGGAGTCGCGCCGGGCCACTCTCGCCCGGGCCCATGCGGGCGCGTCCTCCGAGGAGCTGGACGTCGGCTCCGCACGCGTGCGATCCCACGTGAAAGAGGAACGAACCCCGGCGGGTCAACTCATGATCCAGGCCGGGCACCACGTGGAGATCGACGTCGATCAGCGACGTCAGCACCCACTGACCGGGGCGAACGAGAGCCTGTCCCCTGCCGATGTCATGTCTCGACGGCCCCGCAAGATTGAGCGCGAGCCGCCGGCCCGGGCCAGCGGACCCGACCTCCGCACCATGGGCCTGGATGGCCCGCACTCGCGCCGATCCACGGAAGTCGGCGGCCGCCGGCGCGAGCTCGAGCTGGTCACCGACGGCCACCGCTCCGCCGGTGAGGGTGCCGGTCACGACCGTTCCCGCGCCCGAAGCCGCAAAGCTGCGGTCGACCCACAGCCGGGGACGGTCGAGGTCAGCCGGGGCATCGGTCGAGGCGATCATGACGTCTAGCGCGGCACGCATTTCGTCCAGTCCGACGCCGGACGGGGCATCTACGGCGACGACCGGCGCGCCTTGGAGGAACGTGCCGGCGAGGGCCTCGGCTATCTCGAGTCGAGCGAGTTCGACCGAGTCGTCGTCGAGCCCGCCCACCTTGGTGAGGGCGACGATTCCGGTCCCGGTGCCGAGCAGGTCGAGGATCCTGAGGTGCTCCTCGGACTGAGGCATCCAACCTTCGGTGGCGGCCACCACGAACACGCACGCCGCGACCCCGCCCACGCCAGCCAGCATGTTCGGCAGGAAACGGATGTGGCCGGGGACGTCGACGAACGAGACCTCCGCGCCGGAAGGCAGCCGGGTCCAGGCAAAGCCGAGATCGATGGTGAGGCCGCGCGCCTTCTCCTCGGCCCACCGGTCGGGGTCGGTTCCGGTGAGAGCCCGCACGAGCGTGGACTTGCCGTGATCCACGTGGCCGGCGGTAGCCACCACTCGGCTCGGGCGGGTGACGGGTGGCGCGCTCAAATCCCGACGAGGGCCTTGGCGACCACAGGGTCGTCGCGCGGATCGACGGTGCGCAGGTCCAGGACGGTCCGGCCGTCGACCACCCTCGCGAAGATCGGCGGGTCGCAACGGCGGAGGGCATCCGAGTGGTCGCCTTCGAGCGCGATACCGGCCGACGGGATGGTTGCGCCCGGCGCCGAGCCTCCTCCGGGCACCGATTCGCAGCTCGTGACCTCACCTGCTCCGAGAGCCCTGGCGCGGGCGCGAAGTTCGTCGACCGAGATGCTGGCCATGCGCCAGAACGGAAGCTCGTCGAGGTCACGAGCCAGGTATGCCATCGCTGTGCGTTGCAGCTCCGCCAGCACCAATGCTCCCGGCCGCAACGCACGGGCAAGCGGGTGACGGGCGCAGCGCGAAACCGCGTCCGAGCCGCCCAGCACGATTCCGGCCTGGGGCCCTCCGAGCAACTTGTCGCCGGAGAAGCTGACCAGAGAAGCTCCGTCGCGCAGCGTCTGGCGGGCGGCGGGCTCGCCGGCCAGCCAGGGCGGAGGGCCGGTCTCGAGCCAGGGCGTTCCTGCGTCCAACAGTCCCGAGCCGATGTCGGCGACGACGGGGGTACCCAGGTGAGCCAGGTCGGCCACGGGTACCGACGCCGTAAACCCAGAGAGCCGGTAATTGGACGGGTGCACTTTCAGAATGGCGGCAGCGCCCGGATGGGATTTGAGGGCCGCCTGGTAGTCGCGTAGATGGGTGCGGTTGGTGGTGCCGACCTCGACCAGCTCGGCGCCAGAGGAGGCCAGCACCTCCGGGATGCGGAACCCACCTCCGATCTCCACCAGCTCACCGCGCGAGACGACTACCGGCTTGGACGAGGCCGTGGCGGCGAGCGCCAGCAGCAGAGCGGCCGCCCCGTTGTTCACCACCAGTCCGGCCTCGGCCCCGGCCAGTCGCGCCAGCAGCGAGGCCGCGTGGCGGCCCCGGTCGCCACGACGTCCGGTTCGGACATCGATCTCGACGCTCGAATAGCGGGCCGGCCCGCCGGCCTCTCCACCGGGACGGCGGGGAGCCCGGCCCAGGTTGGTGTGGAGCAGCACACCGGTGGCGTTGATCACGGGTCCGAGCAGGGAACTGCTCAATTCGGCCGCCCGGGCGGGTGCCGAGTCCGGGTCGCCCGCCGCGATCGCCTGGCGGGCGACGTCGACGCACAGCGCGTGCGGCAGGCCGCTGCCCGACAGCGTCCGGGCCAGCCGATCGACCTGGGGTGGCTGCTGCTGCACGCGCCCACGCTAGGGGGATGGCATGGGAAGCTTTGTGTCGTGCGCCGAGTGCTGAAGACCTTTGGCGTCTTCTTCCTGTGCTCGGCCGGCGTGCCGATCGCGGTGACCGTCACGATCCTCGCCGCCTTCCTCTTCCTCCCGCTGCCGGCCTCGCTACCTGACGCCAAGCCCACGGTCGCCTCGCAGATCAGCCATGTGCTCGACGCGCTGGGGAACGAGATCGGGGTTTTCCGGGAGTTCGAACAGAACGTGCCCATACGGCCAGAGGACATCCCCGAGCACCTCAAACAGGCGGTCATCGCCTCGGAGGACCGCAACTTCTACGCCCACGGCGGGGTGGACGTCGGGGGAAGCTTCCGGGCCCTTTGGGCCGACCTGCGCAACCAGAGCCTGGTGCAGGGCGGCTCGACCATCACCCAGCAGTACGTGAAGAACGCCTACACCGGCGCCGACCGCACGATCGTCCGCAAGATCCGCGAAGCCATCCTCGCCTCACAGCTCGACCGGCAATTCGAGAAGGACGAGATCCTGTTCCGCTACCTCGACTCGATCTACCTGGGTGACGGGATCTACGGCGTCGGAGCGGCGGCGGAGAGCTATTTCCGCAAGCCCATCAGCGAGCTCACTCTCTCGGAGTCGGCGACCATCGCCGGGTTGATCCCGGCGCCGAGCCGCTACGCCCCGCGGTCCAACCCGTCGCTGGCTGAATCCAAGCGTCGCATCGTGCTCAATTCGATGCTCGACGTCGGCTTCATAACCCAGGCCGAGTACGAGGAGGCCTTGGCCCAGGGTGTATGGCTGGCCTCGACCGGACCCGCTCCGGGGCCGGCGGTCGTGGTGCACCCGCCCGTCCAGCAGTTCACCCAGTTCCCGTTCTTCGTCGACTACGTCCGCCGCTATCTGGTGGCCAAGTACGGACCCGCCAAGGTGTTCCGAGGAGGACTTCAGATCCAGACCACGCTCGACCCTGAGATGCAGGCCGAAGCCGAGAAGGCCGTGGCCGAGGGACTGCGCGGAACCACCCATCCGATCGAGATGGCTCTGGTCGCGGTCGAGCCACCCACGGGCTTCGTGAAGGCCCTGGTCGGCGGCCGCGACTTCACCCGCTCCCAGGTGAACCTGGCGCTCGGCGCCTGTCCTACGCGGCCGCTGGCCGAGGTACCGGTCGAGGTCGAGGCCAGTTGCTGGTCCGCCGACAACGAGACGGTCGAAGGTGGCGGCACCGGACGCCAGCCCGGCTCGTCGTGGAAGCCGTTCGTCCTGGCCGCGGCCTTCGCCAAGGGTCTGACACCGTCCAAGACCTATCCGGCACCGAACGCCTACCGGGTACCGGGTTGCACCGGAGCCACCGGCTGCACCATCCGCAACTACGAGGGCGCTTCTTTCGGATCGGCGAACCTGCGGACCGCCACCTGGAAGTCGATCAACACCGTCTACGCCCAGCTGATCGACGACGTCGGCGTGAAGGAGACGGCCGAGATGGCCAAGAAGCTCGGCATCACCTCGGCATGGTCGTCGCCCCGAGTCCATGGGCTCTCATACGCCTTGGGCGCGCAGGAGGTCTCGCCGCTCGACATGGCGGCCTCGTTCGGCGTGTTCGCCACGGGGGGCAAGCGCCATCCCCCCACTCCCATAGTGAAGATCATCGATGCCGAGGGCAACGTGCTGGAGGACAACACCAACCGGCTCGAGGAGGAAGGCGAGCAGGTCCTCGATCCGGTGATCGCCACCAACGTCACCGACGTGCTGCGCGGTGTGATCACTTCAGGAACGGGCACCCGGGCCAACATCGGACGGCCCGCCGCCGGCAAGACGGGTACCGCCCAGGAATGGCGCGACGCCTGGTTCGTCGGGTTCACGCCTTCGCTGTCCACTTCGGTGTGGATGGGCAACGAGCTGAAGCCGACCCCGCTGCGGGGAATCAAGGGCGTTCGAAACGTGGCCGGTGGCACCATCCCCGCCGGCGTGTGGCGAGCGTTCATGGTGGGGGCGCTGAGGGGCGTCGCTCCCAAGGACTTCGACGAGCCCGCCCCCATTCGGCCCGTGGCCGACGCCCTCAAGCGCGAGGCGCGGGGCGGGATCAGCCCCGGCCGCCGGCGGGCCCCGATGCCGGAGGACATGGGTGGGCCCTACAGCGACAGCCCCCCTTCGCCCGACGCTCAGCCTCCGCCTCGGCGGACAACGACCTCGACGACAAGACCCGAGGATGACGGTGATGACGACCCGGGTCGAACTACGACCACGCTCGTACCGTTCGACCCCTGATTTTCTAGTTCGTAAACAATTGTTGTTGATCTAGCGATCGACCCTTGCTAATTTTCTCGCCGCATGGACGATCCAGGTGGGGGTGGCGGGAAACGCTGGGGGACGGTCAAGCAGCGTCTGTTACGCCTGCTCGGCTGGGACCGCTCTGCGGGCGGCATCTACCGCCTGATTCGGCTCCTGCCCCGCGCCAGCCTGCCCCTGACGCTGGTGCTGGGTTTCGTAGTCATTCTCGGGGCGTTGGTGCCGAACCTGTTCGCCATCGCGACGGGGCTGGTGGTGGGCCAGGTAGCCGACGGGATCGCCGGCGGGTTGTCGTCGCCGGCGGGCCAACGGCTGCTGTGGACCGCCGTGGCCGCGGGCGGACTGTTCGTGTTGCAGGAGCTGTTCGGCCCGTTGTCGCTACTGGCCAGTTTCCCGCTCGGGATGAAGGCCGAGCAGCGACTGGCCGACGACGTCATGCGCGCGTCGCTCAATCCGGTCGGAATCTCCCATCTGGAGGATCCGGCCATCCTCGACAGCATCCAGCAAGCACGCGGCATCGGCGCGGGTGGAACGGGGCCCACAGAAACCGTCCCTGCGCTCGTAGCCCTGGGCACGCTGAGGCTGGCGTCGATCGGTTCGGCGGTCATCGTCGCCACATTCAATGTGTGGCTGGCCATCGCCTTGGTCGTGTTCCGTCTCGGAATTCGTCGCCAGGTGTTCCGCCAGATGAAGCGGGCCATCGACCTCGTGGTTGGCCAAACCCAGCGCATGCGCCAGGCGAATTACCTGCGGAACCTCGCGCTCGAGCCGGCGAGCGCGAAGGAGATCCGCGTCTTCGGTATGGTCCGCTGGCTTCTCGACCGCTTCGACGCAGCGTGGCACTCCGCCATGGCCGACTCCTGGCGCGAGCGCCGCGGATCGGCCCGCACCGTGGTGCGGGGCGGACTCCTCGTGATGGTGGCCGACATAATCGCCTTCGGCCTACTCGCCCGCGCCGCCACGCGCGGTGAGATCAGCGTGGGGCAGCTCACGACCTACATCCAGGCGGTGTTCGGTATCGCCCGGATCGGGATCATGAGCCAACAGGACGATCAGATCGCGGCTGGCGTGGCATCGCTGGACGCGGCCCTGAAGGTGCAGAAGTCGGTGCCCCCGACGACACGTGTATCCGGAAAGCCCACGTCATCGATGCCGGTCGAGTCGATTCGGTTCGAGGACGTCTCGTTCCGCTACCCCGGCGGCCACGAGGACGTTCTCGACGGCTTCGACCTCGAGATTCCGGCGGGGCGTTCGCTCGCCGTCGTAGGGGCCAACGGTGCCGGCAAGACGACCCTCGTGAAGCTGCTGTCCCGTCTCTACGACCCCACGTCAGGGCGCATCACGGTCGACGGCGTGGACCTACTCAAGCTGGATCCCTACGAGTGGCAAGCCCGGATGGCTGCCATCTTCCAGGACTTCGTCCGCTACCAGCTTCCGGTGTCGGCCAACGTCGCGCCGGGCGGGGTCACCGACTTGGACACTGTGCGTTCCGCGGCCGCCCAGGCTGGAGCACTCGAGATCATCGAAGGCCTCGAACACGGCTGGGACACCGTGCTCGATCGCCGCTACCAACGCGGCGCAGAGCTCTCCGGCGGACAGTGGCAGCGCGTCGCGTTGGCGCGGGCTCTCCACGCCCGGGCTGCCGGAGCGGGCGTGCTGGTGCTGGATGAGCCGACGGCCAATCTCGACGTGCGAGCCGAGGCCGAGCTCTACGACCGGTTCTTGGAGCTCACCGAAGGCACGACGACGATTCTCATCTCACACCGCTTTTCGACCGTGCGGCGGGCCGACAACGTCTGCGTGATCGATGCCGGCAAAGTCATAGAACTCGGCAGTCATGCCGAACTCGTGAGCGCCGGAGGGGCATACGCCCGGATGTTCGAACTCCAGGCCGCCCGTTTTCGAGAGGTCGAGCCCGAAGGTGCGCTGAATGGCTGAGAACACCGAGACCGTCATCGCCCCGCTTACCCTCCGCCGCCGACTGCGGGCCCTGCGGAAGATGGCCGGCATCGCATGGCGGGCCGACCGCGCCGGCGTGGTGCTTACGGTCGTGTTCGGCCTCGTCGCCAGCGCGTCGATCGTGCGCATCCTCGCCGTGAAAGCGATCGTCGAGGCGGCGGTCGACGGTGACACTCGGGGGGCGGCCATCGCCGTCGGCATCCTCGCCACCTTCGGCGCGGTAGACCGCATCAACAACAACTACGGCTTCCAGCGCCGGGCCATCCTCCAGGAGCGCAACGACCTCGCGGTGGACCGCCATCTGATGGAGATGAGCGCCGGACTGCCGGGTCTGGAGCATCACGAGCGTCCGGAGTTCGCTTCGCAGCTCGAGCTGCTCCGGCAGGAGCGGGGAATGCTCTCGAACATCGTCTCGGCGGTGTACTTCCTGTTCGAGTCGTTCGTCCGGTTGATCGTTTCCATGGTGGTGCTGGCCTCGGTAGCCGCCCCCCTGGCGCTGCTGCCGCTGTTCGCGGTGCCGAGCATCATCGCCGCGAGGGCGGCGTGGCGGATCGACGCCCGCGCAAAGGAACGGCTGGTCGAGACATGGCGGCGGGCCGAGCACGTCTACGGCCTGGCGACCACGCCGGGCCCAGCGAAGGAGGCCCGGCTGTTCGGTCTGCGCGAGTGGCTGCCCCGGCTATTCGCCGACGACTACCGCCACGGGCGGCGAACCTGGGTCGGTTCCCGGGCGCGGCAGCTGGGCCTGGAGACTGCAGGTCGGGTGTTCTTCGGGTTGGGGTTCGTCGCCGCGCTGGTGTTGGTGGCGTCCCGGGCTGCGGCCGGTCAGGCGACAGCGGGCGACGTCGTGGTCGCCTTCCAGGTCGCGGGGGAAGTCAGTTTCCAGTTGGCGACGACGGTGAACAGCCTGGCTTGGTTCGGCGCGGTGTTGGTGGTGGCCGGCCGTTATCTGTGGCTCACCGATTATGCAGAGAGAACTGCTAGCGCGACCCCATCGGAAACGGTCCCCGTGCCCGAAAAGCTGACCGACGGAATCCGGGTAGAGAACGTCGACTTCACGTACCCCGGGACTGACCGACCGGTGTTGACAGGTGCCGACCTGTTCCTGCCGGCGGGCTCGACAGTCGCCGTGGTTGGCGACAACGGTGCTGGCAAGACGACGCTCGTGAAGCTGCTGTGCGGCTTCTATGAACCGACCGCCGGGCGGATCACGGTTGATGGTGTGGACATCGCCGAGATGGAACTGCCGGAGTGGCGCAAGCGAATGTCGGCGGGGTTCCAGGACTTCGTCAAATTCGAGTTACTTGCGCGCGAATCCGTGGGCGTCGGGGAGCTCGACGCCTTGGACGATGTCAAGACGGTAGAAGACGCGCTCCACCGTGCGGCCGCGGACGATGTCGTCCCGCGGCTGGCAGAAGGCCTGGAGACCCAGCTCGGACGCAGTTGGACCAACGGCGCCGAGCTCTCCGGGGGGCAATGGCAGAAGCTGGCCCTCGGCCGGGCGATGATGCGCAGCGCTCCGCTCCTGCTGGTGCTCGATGAGCCGACCGCCAGCCTCGACCCCGATACCGAACACGCCCTGTTCGAGCGCTACGCCGGCGCCGCTCGCCGAGTCGCCGAAACGAACGGTGCCATCACCGTGCTCGTATCGCACCGTTTCTCGACCGTCCGGATGGCCGACCTCATAGTCGTAGTCAACGACGGTCGCATAGTGGAATCCGGCTCCCACCAAGAGCTGGTCCAACAGAACGGCCTATACGCCGAGCTCTACAACCTCCAAGCCCGCGCCTACGCGTAGTTATTGGCTCTTCGCCTGACGGCTCATCGCTGTGCGGTGGGGGACCCCCAACCCCCACCGCGCGGGTGCGAGGTCCGCGAGAGAAACCCTAAAGCCCGTTTAGCGGCGGTCGCCGGCGCCGGCGGGGTCGCCGCCGGGGCAGTCGAGGATCTGGCCGCAGGTCGCCTGGATGGGGATTCCGAAGAAGACCCCTTCACTCCCGAACCCCAGAGGCGAATAGGCGCGGCTGGCTACGCCCACCGCCTGACCTTTCGAGTTCACGAGCGGACCGCCCTGG
>JAHWKP010000130.1 GCA_019347775.1 Actinomycetota bacterium
ATGGTCCGGAGGAGGTTCGAGGCCTGGCCGCCGGTCGACTTGACGTGGAAACGCCCGTCCGATTCGTACGTGGCCTCAACCCGCATGAAGTGCACCTTGCCATCGCGGGGGCGGGGCAAGGGCTCGTCGGCGACCCCGGGGACCCGCGCCCGGTGGGGAAAGGGGTGGCCCATCATCTGGCGTAGGGCCGGCAACACGAACAGCTCGAAGCTGACCATCGCCGACACCGGGTTGCCCGGAAGCCCGAACACCGGCTTGCCGGAGACAACGCCGAAGGCAAGGGGGTGGGCCGGCTTGATGGCCACCTGCATCCAGCGCATCGACTGGCCACCCAGGCGGTCGAGCACGGTCTTGACGTGGTCGAGGTCGCCCATGCTCACCCCGCCCGAGGTCACGAGAACGTCGCACTCGGCGACGCCCCGCTCGACCGCGGCGGCGATGTCGTCCTCCTTGTCACGGACGAGGCCGAGGTCGACAGCTTGGAGCCGGCTCTGGCGAACGAGAGCCAGCAGGGTGTGGCGGTTGCTGTCGCGGATCTGCCCGGGCTCAAGGTCCCCCGGTCCGTCCACGAGCTCGTCGCCGGTGGAGAGCACCCCCACGGTGGGGCGCGGGTAAGCGGCCAGTTCGGCGATCCCGAGGCTGGCGAGTACACCCAGGTGGCCCGCGCCGAGCTCCGTGCCCGCCGGAAAAACGAGCTGTCCGGGCGAGAGGTCCTGGCCGGCCGGTCGCACGTGCAGCCCCGGCTCGACCCGCTTGACGACCCGCACGATGTCGCCGCCCGACTCGACCTCGGCGTCCTCGATGACCACGATGGCGTCGGCCCCTGGCGGAGCGGGCGCCCCGGTCATGATCCGGATGGCTTCGCCTTCGCCCACTTCCGTGGTCGGCGCGGTGCCGGCCGGGAGCGTGCCCACCACCTTCAGCCGGCAGGGACCCTCAGCCGTGTCGGCCGCCCTCACCGCGAAACCGTCCATGGCGCTGTTGGCGAAGGGCGGCACGGCCGAATCGGCGAAGATCCCGAGCGACGTGACATAGCCGAGTGAATCGGCCAGAGCGATGTCCTCCGAAAGGCGAGGCTGGCAGTGCGACAGGACGAAGGCCTGCGCCTCCTCGAGGGGGATCACCGCCCTATTCTCGCGCGGACTGCTCCTTCAGCATCTTGCGCACGGCGGGGCCTAGCTGCGGATCGGCCAGGGCGAAGGCCACGTTCGCCTCGATCAGCCCCAGTGCCGTCCCTGTGTCGTAGAGCCCGGAATCGAATATGTGTCCGTACACCGGCTCGTCGCTGTCGACGACGGCCTCAATGGCATCGGTCAGCTGTATTTCACCTCCCGCGCCCGGCTCCGTCCGGCGCAGCGCCTCCATGATCGCCGGCGTGAGCACGTAGCGGCCGGCCACCGTGAGGCGCGACGGTGCTTCGGCCGGGCTGGGCTTTTCGACTATCCCGGTGATACGCACCAGCGAGTCATCGCCCGGGACCGGCTCCACGGCGGCACATCCATAACTCGAGACTTCCTCGGGCTCGACTTCTATCAAGGCGAGGACCGATGCCCCGGTGCGTCCGTGGGCGGACACGAGTTCGCGTAGCAGCGGGGAAGACGGTTCCATCACCACGTCGGGAAGCAGCACCGCGAACGCCTCGCCCGCGATGTGCTCGGCGGCTTGGGCCACGGCATGGCCGAGACCTAGGGCCGATGCCTGTCTCGTGTAGTGCAACTTGGCTAGCGTCGCCGTCCGTCGAACCGCTTCGAGCGCTTCGGTCTTAGAGCGCCGCTCCAGTGCGGCCTCCAACTCCGGCGCGGTGTCGAAGTGGTCCTCGATGGCGGACTTGGCCCTGCTGGTCACTACGCAGATGTCACTCAGCCCGGCCGCCGCGGCCTCTTCGACGGCCCACTGCATGGCCGGGCGGTCGAGCACCGGCACCATCTCCTTGGGAATCGCCTTCGTAGCCGGCAGCAGACGGGTGCCCCATCCCGCTGCCGGAATCACGGCCTTGGTGAGCTTCGTCATATCGACAGCTTCCGTTCTTCGCCCCGCATCAGGCGGGCGATGTTGGGGGCGTGGCGGAGGATGACGACGGCCCCCATGGCTAAGGCGAAGGCCAACTCGATGGTGGGACGGCCGAGCACCACCAAAGCGATGGGTATTCCCAGACACAGCCCTATCGAGGCGAGCGAGGCGGCCCGCGTCAGGCGGGCGACGATCGCCCAGGCCGTGAACGACACAATCAGCACGACCGGCTCCAAGACCAGCAGCGCCCCGCCAGATGAAGCCACTCCCCTGCCGCCCCGCTTCAGCCGGAAGGCGGGATAACAGTGCCCGAGCACCGCCGCCAGTGCACAGGCGTACCCGAGCGCTCGAGGCCCTGCCCTCCGGGGTCGAGGAGCCCGCCGAAAGCGACGCCGAAGAACGCAGCCAAAGCGCCTTTGATCAGATCGCCCAGCAGGACCATGGCGCCGACGCGCCGACCAGCCACTCGGTATGCATTCGTCGCGCCGGGGTTGCCCGATCCTTCGGCGCTCAGGTCTTTTCCCGCCGCGCCGGCCACAAGGTCGGCGGTGGGAAATGTGCCAATCAGGTAGGCGATCAGGAGGGCGCCGACGACAGCAGCTATCGCGGCGAGCACGCAGGGATCGTACGGCGGCCAGGCCGGTCTCTCGCCGAAGGAACCGGGCGGTACGATTGGCACTCGAATCGTTTGAGTGCCAATCCCCTTTTTCTGGAGTCCCGATGCCGACGTACGAATACAAGTGCCGAGCCTGTGGCCACCGGTTCGAAGCCGTGCAGCCCTTCTCGGCGGAACCGCTGAAGGAGTGCCGGGAGTGCGGCGGGGAGCTGGGCAAGGTCTTCGGCAGCATCGGGATCACCTTCAAGGGCAGCGGCTTCTACCGCACCGATTCGCGCTCGGGCGCCACCGCCAAGTCGGAGAACGGTAAGGACAAGGCGAAGACCGATACCAAGTCCGAGTCGTCCTCGGAATCGAAGTCGGATTCGAAGGCGGAATCGAAGTCGGAATCCAACTCGGGCTCCAAGTCGGACTCGTCCAAGAAGCCGGCGCCCACCGGGTCCGGATCAAAGGACTCCGGCTCCGGGAAATAGCCGCGGGGGTTGTGCGCCCGCCGGCTCCGATCTAGCTTGAACAAGCCGCTTCCCCGGCCGATGTTCTTAACCGGGAGGCGCCATGAGGCTCCGTCGTGTTCCTGCTCTCTATTGGATCCTGGCCGTGGGTCTGGCCGCGTGTACCAGCCTGACGGTGTTCCGGCTGGCCGCGGCGGCCGATGCGCGAGCGCGGTACTGGGGGACGCTCGCCGAAGTGCCGGTGATCGACCGTCCCATGAGCGCGGGTGAGCTGATCGAAGCCGGCGACTTCAGGTTGCGCTCAGTTCCCGAGGCGCTTCTTCCGGAATCGGCGGTGGTCTTCGAGCCGGTTGGCCACACCGCGATCGTCCCCATGGTCCCAGGCGAGGTGATCGTCGAAGCCAAGGTTGCACCCGCCGGACTGCATGGTCCGGCGGCCCTGCTGGCGGCGGGCCAGCGGGCCGTCGCCGTTCCCCGTACCGACACCACCCCGCCGGTGGAGATCGGTGACCGGGTGGACGTGATCCTCACGCTCGACGCTTCAGCCGCGGGGATAGGCGCGGGACCGCCGGCATTCCCCGTCGCACGAGGAGCCAGCGTGCTCGACGTCACCGAGACTGCCGTTGCCATCGCCGTCAGTGCGGACGAGGCCCCGAAAGTCGTGTTCGGTGCGGCTCAGGGGGCGGTTTCACTTGCCATCGCACCGCCTGAGGACTGGGGGACGGAGGCGGAGGGTTCAGGCGCGGGCGCCGGCGACGGCTATGACGAGAGCGCCGGCGAGGATCCGATAGACCACGAACGGAGCGAAGCTGCGGTGGCGGACGAACCGCAGCAGGCCCCATACGGCGGCGAACCCGGTGACGCCGGCGGCGCCCATGCCCACGGCGAAGGCGGGAGCGAACCCCGCGGGTAGCCCGCCGTCTCGGAGTAGACGCACGCCTTCATACAGTCCGGCTCCGCCGATCACCGGAAGGCTCATCAAGAAGCTGAGCCGGGTCGCCGCATCTCTATTGAGCCCGAGAAACCGACCCGCGGTGATAGTCGCCCCTGATCGCGACACGCCGGGAAAGAGCGCCATGGCCTGGGCCATGCCCATGGAGAGCGCGTCGCGGGTGCGCCACGACCTCATCTCCCGCTCTCCCATTTTCCGGTCGGCGATCCACAGCAGCAGGCCGAACACGATCAGCAGCACGCCGATCATTGCTTCGCCCACGAACTCACCTTCGAGCAAGGCGTCGAGGCTCGCTCCCAGCACGGCGGCCGGCACCGCCGACAACGCCAGCAAGAGAGCCATGCGCTCGTCTTCGGTCTCGGCCTTGCGTTTGGCGACCGCTACCAGGCCGGCCTTCGACAAGCGGACGACGTCGGCGCGGAAGTAACCGGCAGCGCCGACGAACGTGCCGAGGTGCAGGGCCACTGAAAAGGCCCGTTCGAGATCCGGATCGGATTGGAGATCGTCCCACCCGAACAGCCACGGGAACACGGCCAGGTGGCCGGACGACGACACCGGCAGGAACTCCGTCGCCCCCTGCACCAAGCCCATGATCAAGGCCTGCCAAAGCGGCATCAGCCCGTACTGTCGATTGATAACCCGGACGGCACCACGCGGGCAGTCCAGGGCCGGGGCGGGTCGCAGGGGGCGCCGTGCACTGTGCCGTCGTGGAGGGAAGAGAGGAGGGATTGGGGGTCTGCCAGGTCGCACTCTTGGATTTCGGTCCAGGCGGAGCCGATGGACTGGGGGACGTGGGAGTCGCTGGCTGCGGCTTTGGCGGCCCCGTGGGTGGGTCCTTCGTAAGGGCCGCCGCACTTGGCGTTCAGGACTTCGATCACGTCAACCAGGCCAGAGCGGGCGAGGGCGCCGACCGAGTCGACACTCAGGCTGTGGCGGATTACGTCGCCGGGATGAGGCACGTACACCAGGCCACCCTGCTCGCGGACGAGCGACGCGGCTTCAGCCGCCCGGAGCCCCGCCGGAATC
>JAHWKP010000131.1 GCA_019347775.1 Actinomycetota bacterium
AATAGCACGAGGGCCAAGGCTGCGAGCCACCCGCCTTCTAGTGCGACCTCGAGAAGGAGGTTGTGGGGATACTCCAGGAAGGCATACTGAGGCAGCTCCAACTGGAAATCGCCCCAGCCGATTCCGAAAGGGTTGTCGCCCACCTCACTTAGCGCGTCTCGCCACGCATCGAAGCGGAGTTCGCGGGTCGGATTCAGCTCAGCGAGCCTGCCCCGTGCGTATTCAGGTGCTGCAGGGAATATGTACCAAGTCACTGCAGCCAGAGCGGCGAGAAGGGTGGCGGCGCGGAATTTGTTCGTCTGTGTGTTAACTGCAAAGGACAAGATAACAGCAAACACGCCAGCGACCAGCGGTCCACGGCTTCCAGTGCTGATCGCTACGTACAGTAATGCGGAAAGAAGCGGCAGGCTCACAACGGGACGTATGCGCTTATGAGTGGTAAGGAAGGTGATCCACAGTACCGCCACTACTACGAGGTGCCCGAGCGCTATTGGTCCGCCCCCTTGGCTTGTCAAGCGACTGGAGGGATCGGCGGCTCCTGCCGTGAACCAAGTGGCTTGCGCCGCCGTGACGCAGCCGATAGCCGTGAGAGTCCAGTAGAAGTGGCGAAGGTCGCGGTCGCTGCGAAACAGAAACAGAGGCGCGAGAGCGGCTAGTAGACCGAACGTAAACAGCGTGGAGACCTTGCGGATGCCGTAGTCGGTGTAGCTGGCCCAAAGTGCCGCCGGCGCTAAAGCCAAGAACAGGCATAGCAAGGGAATGACTCGGCGAGGAATTCGAAAGTGCGTACGGACGAGAGCGGCAATAACGCAGAGTGTGACGATGCCAGCGAGAAGCGCGGTGAGGTCCACTGGAATTACCGCGAAGTAGGATTTGAAGGTTCCTGCCTGAAGAAAGAAGGCGAGTGCTATCGGACCGAACGAGTAAATATGTCGTCCGTGGCGAGTGGCCACGAGTGATAGGGAAGCAGAGGTGCGTGCCCCAGTCATGTCTGGGCGAGTGTAGAGGGATGGGAACCGTCGAGAGCGGCGAGGTCTCGCCCTCGGCTCTGGCCAGTGTGGTTTGGGTCTTGCCGGGTTTGTAGGTCGTCAGCGGCAACCTCCGCGAGGAAGCCCTCTACCGCACCTCGGGCGGTAGAGGCAGTTTCACCCGCTCGTCCCGTTCCTCTGGTGTGGGGTTGTGCTTGCCTGGCACCTGCGCAGGCTGCCTCTGCGGCTGAACCCCATGCGTAGAACAGGCCGATCACGCCGTCGTCTTCGTTAAATTGAGGTAATGGACCCACCAGCCGGCGCCGGCCCACTCTCCCCGCGCTCTCACTGCGAATACCACCCGACGACGTCGGCCACCACGTCGACCTTTCCTCTGTTGTTGTAGATGCTGACCGTGCGAGCCGGTTGTGAAGCGTCGTTTCTGCTCATCGGAGCACCGCCGTGCCGGGTGACGTGTCCGGCGGGAAGCGCCCCGCCCGAACCCCTACGTGCACAGAGGTCCCCGCGATTTTGATTGCATCGTGTCCGTAGCCGGCTTCGGTGGGAACCACGGCCACGTGCATGGTGGCCGCTGAGGCTCGGGCCGGCCTTGGGTGACCGGGGTCGAGACCGCCATACGGTGCAGGTAGGCGACTCTCACCGGCAAAGGACCCTGATGCGCCAGGCGTTCCCCAAGCGCCTCACGATGGCATGATGGTCGCCGCCGAGGGGCGCCGATGACGGAGGCGGGATGGGCGTGCAGAAGGTGGCGATCCTCGGCCAAGGCTACGTCGGCCTGGCGGTGGCCATGAGAGCGGTGGAAGTTGGCTTCGACGTCGTGGGCGTCGATGTCGACGAGGACAAGGTCAAGAAGCTCGCCGCCGGCCAGTCCCATGTCGAGGACGTGACCGAAGAGCGACTCCAAGCTGCTTTGGCCAGCGGTCGCTACACGCCCACCACGGTCATCGCGGACGCCGCCAGCTTCGACTACGCGGTGATCTCGGTGCCCACGCCCCTCAGCGAGGGTATGCCCGACCTCTCCTACATCGAGGACGCCGCTCGTGGCGTGGGGAGATGCCTGGAGGTGGGTGCCACGGTGATCCTCGAGTCGACGACCTATCCGGGCACGACCGAGGAACTGGTCGGGCCGCTGCTAGAGGAAGCATCGGGACTGGTCGCCGGCCAGGACTTCCATCTGGGCTACTCCCCGGAGCGCATCGACCCTGGCAACGCCCACTGGCAGTTCCAGAACACTCCCAAGGTGGTGTCGGGGATCGACCAGGAGTCACTGGTCAAGGTGCAGGGGTTCTTCGACCGCCTGGTGGAGAAGACCGTGGCAGTGAGTTCGCCCAAGGAGGCCGAACTCGCCAAGTTGTTGGAGAACACCTTCCGGCACGTCAACATCGCCCTGGTCAACGAGCTGGCCATGTTCGCCAACGACCTCGGCATCGACGTGTGGGAGGCCATCGACGCCGCCAGCACCAAGCCGTTCGGTTACATGCGCTTCACCCCGGGACCCGGCGTCGGTGGGCACTGCCTGCCCATCGACCCCAGCTACCTGTCGTGGCAGGTGCGCCGCAGCCTGGGCCATTCCTTTCGATTCGTGGAGCTGGCCAACGACGTCAACGAACACATGCCCGACTACGTGGTACGCCGCCTCGTCGTCGCGCTCAACCGCCGCTCCAAGCCGATGAAGGGCAGCAGCGTCCTGCTGCTGGGACTGTCCTACAAGAAGAACACCGGCGATGCCCGGGAATCGCCGAGCCACGTCCTCGTGCGCCAACTCCAGAACCTCGGCGCCGACGTGCGCGCCGCCGATCCCCACGTGGTCGATGTGCACGCCCCGCCGGCCATCCCCCGCGTCGAGCTCACGCCGGATGAGCTCGCCGCAGCCGACGCCGTGGTGCTGGTCGTCGATCACGACGAGTTCGACCTCGATGCGGTCGTCGCCCACAGCCGGTACGTCTTCGACTGCCGGCGGGTGCTGCCCGCCGCCGACCACGTCGAACACCTCTGATGGTCAACGGGGTCCGGTCAGATCGTCGGCCGGTTCCCCGGTCAGACGAAGTGCAGGTCGGACCTGCGGATCACGGGATCGGACTGCAGCTTCGCCATCGTGACCGCCCAGTTGGATTCGAGGAACCGTCCCTGGAAGTGGAGCCCGACGACCCGGTGTGTGTCGAGGTCGACGACGCACGAGCCCGAGTTGCCCCCGAGGGTGGAGCCGTCGTGTGAGTGCAGCGCCTTCTTGTTGCCGGTGACCTCCCCGGGCTGGAGCCGCTTCACGTTGTAGATGTTGTTGAAGATTCGGGCCATGACCTCAGGGTCGTTGCGGCCGGAATCGGCGGCGGGATAGCCCACGACGTAGATGGCGCGGGCCTTCCTGGGCGCAGCCGGCCTGGTGGCGATGGGCAGCGGCGCCGGCAGCGTGCGTCCGCGCACTGCGCCGACCTTGAGCACCGCCACGTCGAGCTCGTCGTGCACGGCGATGACCTCCGTGATGGGGAACTCCCGGGGGGCGGCGCCGCCGAACTCCTCGGCGAAGTCGATCTTCGCCTCCATGCCGGCCTCGAACTGCCACTTCCTGCCCACCCGCCGGGTGAACTCCTTGGCGACGTGACGGTTGGTGAGGACGACGCCGTCACCCGCCATCCAGCCGGTACCCACCCACTCGAAGCGGGGATGGCCGCTCAGCTCGATGCGGCCGACGCTCGGGAAGACGGCCTCGATCTCGGCACGCCGGTCCTCGAGGTGCGTCCATCCCAGCGGAGGGGAGAAGAACCTGCCGTCCTGGATGAGGATGGCGGGGCGCCCCTCGACGAGGATGATCGCCTCGGCGCCGGAGATCTCGTCCGGCGCGAGGTCGGCGTCGGGCCCGTCCCGCCGGATCTTCTCGCCCGCTCGCCGCGCCGCGTCGAGCACCCGCCCGCGGCCCTCGCGCTCTGGGTCCTGCAACTCGGGGGGGAGCTCGTCAGGCTGGACATCGTAGGTGGAGGCCCGCTGTCGTCCGGGTCGGCGGACGGCGTGGGCGACGGCACCCTCCGGGTCGTCGCGCAGCTTCTCGATCACCGTGTCGAGATCTGGGACCGTCCTGATGACCTTGTCGACGAGCTCAGGTGCCCTCATGCCGCGCCTCCTGCTCTGTTCGTTCCGCTACCACCAGTGGGAATGACAAGCCAGAATGTTGCCATGAGCGCGACGGTGCGCGTACGGAGGGACGTGTGGGCACTGAGCGCCGAGGACACCTGACACCCGACGATCCTCGCCTACGCCAGGGCAGTGGCGGCGATGCGGCTGCGCCGCACGGACGATCCGACCAGTTGGGCCTACCCCGGCGCCCAGTCCCGACCGCGTGAAGGACGGCTCATGGGCCCTGCGCACATCCAGGTGTGATCTGCACGCCGGGCCCTGTACCTGCTGCGGCGAGAAGGTGATCGGCACGAGGCCGCCTCGCTTCGCCGGCAGCCATCTGTGCCAGCCGTCCTTCGACGCCGCCCTCACCGGGGAGCGGCCATGACCACCCACGGGCCGAACCAGAGCGCAGGGCCTGCGGCGCAGCGGTGGGCCGAGGGCCTCGCCGCCTGGGCCATCCCCGAGAAGATCCTCTCCGCCGCACCACGGTCGCCGTACGGTTTCGACGTTGGCATGTTCGCCCGCCTCGCCGACGAGGCCTTGGACCATGAGACGCCCTCGCAGCAGGGGGCGCGCGAGGCGCTGTCGGACGGCGGCAGCGTGCTCGACGTCGGCTGCGGCGCGGGCCTGCTGGCGGAGCCGCTGGCGAGGCTCGGCGCGAGGATCGCCGCCGTCGATGCAGCGCCCGAGCTGATCGACGCCGCGCGCAACGGCCGCATGTTCATCCTGGTCGACGATGAGGACCGGGAGAATGAGGGCGATCTCGTCATCCCGGCTCAGATGGCCACTCCGGACGCGATCAACTTCATGGCCAAGCACGGCCGCGGCCTCATTTGCCTCGCGCTCGCCAAGCAGAGGGTGGATCAGCTCGGGCTGCAGCTGATGAGCCGCCACAACGGCACGCGCCACGAGACCGCCTTTACGACGTCGATC
>JAHWKP010000132.1 GCA_019347775.1 Actinomycetota bacterium
GAACCCGACCCGTATTCGCATCCTGGCCGTCCTCGCCGCGCTGCTGCTCACGGGACCGGCGTGGCCGGGTGGTCCCAGGACGGCAGCCGCGGCCGAGGTGGCGCCGTCACCCACGACCACCAGCATCGACGCGGCGGTCACGGCTGCGGTCAAGGCCATCAAGGACCAGGCCGTGGAGGTCGACTCCAAGGCCCAGATCGCTCAGGTCGCGGGCAACTCCGCCGCCGACCCTGCGATCGGCGAGATCCTGGCTGACGCCATCGACAAGGTAGGCAAGGACGGCGTGGTCACCGTCGAAGAGGCTCAGACCTTCGGCATGGAGCTCGACTTCACCGAGGGGATGCTCTTCGACAAGGGGTACCTTTCGCCGTACTTCGTCACGGACGCCGAGCGCCAGGAAACCAGCCTCGACAACCCCTACATCCTGCTGGTCAACTCCAAGATCAGCGCGGTGCGCGACTTCATCCCGGTCATCGACAAGGTGGCCCAGACCGGCCGCCCGCTGCTCGTGGTCGCCGAAGACGTCGAGGGCGAGGCCCTGGCTGTCCTGGTCGTCAACAAGATCCGGGGTTCGTTCATCTCGGTGGCCGTCAAGGCTCCCGGTTTCGGCGAGCGCCGCAAGTCGATGCTCCAGGACATGGCGATTCTCACCGGCGCGCAGGTTGTCGCCGAGGAGATCGGCCTGAAGCTCGAGAACATCGGTCTCGACGTCCTCGGCGAGGCCCGCAAGGTCATCGTCACCAAGGACGAAACGACGATCATCGAGGGCGGCGGCAAGAAGGCCGACGTGGAAGGTCGTATCGCCCAGATCAAGCGTGAGATCGAAGACACCGACTCCGACTGGGACCGCGAGAAGCTCCAGGAGCGCCTCGCCAAGCTGTCGGGCGGCGTCGCCGTAGTCCGTGTGGGTGCGGCTACCGAGACGGAGCTGAAGGAAAAGAAGCACTGGATCGAAGATGCTCGGTCCGCAGCGCGAGCTGCCATCGAAGAGGGCGTGGTCCCCGGCGGGGGAGTTGCTCTCATCCGGGCCCGCACCGCGGTGGACAAGGCCTGCAAGAAGCTCGACGGCGACATCCTCACGGGCGCCCGCATGGTTTCCAAGGCGCTCGAAGAGCCGTTGAAGTGGATCGCCCTGAACGCGGGTCTCGAAGGCATGGTCATGGTCGAGCATGTCGAGCGCGAGTCCGGCACCGTCGGTCTCAACGCGGCCACCGGCAACTTCGAGGACCTGCTCAAGGCCGGCATCACCGACCCCGCCAAGGTCACGCGGTCGGCTCTGCAGAACGCGGCTTCCATTGCCGCGATGCTGCTGACCACCGAGGCGCTAGTCGCCGACAAGCCCGAGAAGGAGCAGCCGGCGATGCCCGGCGGCGGAGGCATGGGCGGCATGGGCGGCATGGGCGGGATGATGTAGTCACTCCCTCCCCAGGGAGTTGTGTGATCGCCGGGCCTTCCCCCGAAAGGGGTCACAGGCCCGGCGGTTTCGCGTCTGGAAGGATGGGGCTCTGATGAGAGCCGCGGCTCGGGCCATTTGCCTTGCGGCCACGGTGGTGGGCGTCGCCGCGTTGGCGGTGCCGCCGGCTGGAGCCCAGTCCTTCCACCTGGCCTCTGTCGAGGTCGAAGCCCTGCTCGCATACCAGGGCGACATGCGCGTCGTGGAGTCGATCACCTATGACTTCGATGGGTCCTTCTCGTCGGGAGAGCGGCCGATCCCGCCAGGGCCATACGGCCTCACCGATTTTCAGGTGACCGACGAAGATGGGGACCGTCTTCCGATCAGCGGCGCACCCCACAACCTTCAGTGGGAGTTCGATGCCGAGGACGAACGCAGGACTTTCGAGATCGCCTACACCGTGACCGACGTGTTGCGAACGGGCTCCGACGTCGCCGACCTGCGGTGGCAGTGGCTGGGTCCCCAGCATCCCGGCGTGGACCGCTTTCGCGCCAGGCTGCGCGTTCCCGGCGATGGCTCCGACGTTTTGGCGTGGGGTCGGGGCCCCCTCTCGCGAGAGGTCGACCTCGACGGTCCTGTCGTGACGTGGCAAGCCGAGAAAGTCCCGCCGGGCATCCCAATCGACGGTCGTGTCGCCATTCCCATCCTGGCGGTTGGGCTGCCGGCTGGGCCTGCCCCGATTCTCCCTGGCATCGTCGCCGACGAGCGGGCCGCGGCCGACGAGGCCAACCGGCGCCGGTCCATCCTCAAGTTCGAGACGACTGACCCGGTCCGGCTTGGTCGGATCAATCGGTGGTTCGTCCTGATACCCCTCGTCGGATGGATGACGTTCGGTCTCCTGTGGCGCGAGTGGGGGGCGGAGCCAGAGGGTCGCCGTGACGTCGGTCGTCATGTGCGCGAACCACCGCCCGACCCGCCCGCGCTCGTTCCGCCTCTGTTGAGCTATGGCGCGCTTGACGGCGCGGCCTTGGCGGCCACCATCGTGGACCTCGCCCAACGCGGCGCACTACAGATAACCGAAGAACGGGGCGATCGCGACGTCGGCGGCGCGGTTGAGTGGCGCTTCGATAGCGGTCGCCATCCCGGAGGGCTCCGGCCATTCGAGCAAAAGACCCTCCAGAAGCTTTTCGAGAACGGATCGACCTCTACGTTTTCAGGGTTGGCCGCGTGGACGCAGCAAAACCCAGCGGTGGCTCGTAGGTGGTGGTCGGACTTCGCCGATCTGGTGAACGACGAGTTCCGCTCCCGTGGTTACGTCGAAAGTGGCCCGGCCTTCCCCGTCGTGCTGAACCTCGGCGTGGCGATGGTCGTATTGGCCCTTTCGATCAGTGCCCTGGTGCTCGGGGCCATAGCGGGGATCGTGGGCATCGTCTCGGCTCTCGCTCAGTTCGGCGCCACCCTCTGGGTGGGACGGCGAAGCCCCAGAGGCACGCGCCGGGCCACCGAGTGGAAGGCCTTCAGAAGATTCCTGCTCGACTTCTCGAATATGCGCAGCGCTCCGTCAGGCCATCTGGGGCTGTGGGAGCGATATCTCGTCTACAGCGTGGCTCTCGGCATAAGTGAGGACGTTTCCAAGGGGATAGCCATGAAGATCCCGGTCGAGCAGCAGTCCAGCTTCGCCGGTTGGTACCGGACCGTCGGCCCCGGGGGGATAGCCCGCTTCGGCGTTTATGCCGCCAGCTTCCGCTCGGCGATGTCCGCCGCTTTTGGATCGGCCGGTTAGCTTCTGGCCGTGCCCGTCGAGAAACCGAAGCCCGAGCCGGCCAAGTTGCTCGCGCACTGGATGGACTGGGAGAAGGGCACCGTGCCGCCCGGCCAGACGCTGGCCGACCTCAAGCGCGGCGGACTCCGGGACCTGCTCGAGGCGCTGGCGGAGGCCGACGAACCAGCGCCGGAGTCCGGCGGGAGCGCGAAAGGCTGATCCGGAGCTTGCGGCTGAGCCGCGTGCGGGCCGTGCTGGAAGGCCGTTCCGCCGTGCCTCCGCCCATCTATCGAGCACCAGTGGAGTTCGCAGTGCTCGTCGCCCTATTCGAGGAGGAGGAGACGACCCGGGTCCTGCTCACTCGCCGGGCCTCGCATCTCCGACGCAATCAGGGCGAGGTCGCCTTTCCGGGGGGACGACTGGAGGAGGGTGAGTCCGCGGTACAGGCCGCCCTACGAGAAGCGTTCGAGGAGGTGGCTCTCGAGCCCTCGTCGGTCGAGGTGGTCGGCGAGCTCTCGGCGCTGGCCACGGTGTCCCGGCCGAGCCTGATCCAGCCCGTCGTCGGGGTCCTCTCGGAGCGGCCGCGGTTGCGGGCGAACCCCGACGAGGTGTCCGAGGTCTTCGACGTGGCTCTCTCCGAACTGACCGCGCCCGGGGTGTTCCGAGAGGAGATGTGGACCATTCCCGACGGATCCAGCCGCCCGATCTACTTCTACGACGTCTGCGACCCGCCGGTGTGGGGCGCCACCGCGAGAGTGCTCAAAGAGCTGCTGGACCTCCTCGGAGAGGGCTGTCCGGCTGAGTAAACTGCGCCATGGCTGAGATCGAAATCGGGATGGGGAAGTCGGGCAGGCAGGCTTACGGATTCGACGACATTGCGATCGTCCCCGGTAGGCGCACCAGGGACCCGGAAGACGTCGATATCTCCTGGGAGATCGACGCCTTCAAGTTCGCGCTCCCGATGATGGGTGCGGCGATGGACGCCGCGGTCAGCCCGGCGACCGCCATTGAGATCGGACGCCTCGGCGGGTTGGGCGTGCTCAACCTCGAGGGTTTGTGGACGCGCTACGAAGAGCCCGAGGGTCTATTCGAAGAGATCGCCACCCTCGACAACGAGAAGGCGACGCTGCGCATGCAGGAGATCTACGCCGAGCCGGTCAAGCCCGAGCTCATCACCGCGAGGATCCGCGAGATCAAAGACGGCGGCGTGACGTCATGTGCGTCGTTGACGCCCCAGCGCACCGAGCAGTACGCCAAGGCAGTCCTCGATGCCGATCTCGATCTCTTCGTGATCCAAGGCACGGTCGTTTCCGCCGAACATGTCTCCAAGACGGTGGAGCCGCTTGATCTCAAGAAGTTCATCCGCGACTTCGACATCCCGGTGATCGTGGGCGGCTGCGCGTCGTACAAGGGCGCTCTGCACCTCATGCGTACCGGCGCGGTCGGCGTGCTCGTCGGCGTCGGCCCCGGCAATGCCTGCACCACCCGCGGCGTTCTCGGCCTGGGGGTGCCCCAGGCGACCGCCATCGCCGATGCCGCCGGAGCGCGGACCCGCCACCTCGACGAGACCGGCGTCTATGTCCACGTCATCGCCGACGGAGGCATGTCCAAGGGTGGCGACATCGCCAAGGCGATCGCGTGTGGGGCAGACGCGGTGATGATCGGCTCGCCGCTCACCTCGGCCCAGGAGGCGCCCGGACGGGGCTACCACTGGGGCATGGCAACCTTCCACCCGACCCTGCCCCGCGGCACGAGGGTGCGCACCGACATCCGCGGGAGCCTCAAGGAGGTCCTGCTCGGGCCGGCCCACGAGAACGACGGTCGCCTCAACCTTTTCGGTGCCCTCCGCACGTCGATGTCGACCTG
>JAHWKP010000133.1 GCA_019347775.1 Actinomycetota bacterium
CGACCAAGGCGGAAAGGTCGGTCGACGGGCTACTCAACCGGCGCAACCATTAAAGGATGTGGCAAA
The DNA here is from genome assembly GCA_019347775.1 of Actinomycetota bacterium. Taxonomy (GTDB): domain Bacteria; phylum Actinomycetota; class Acidimicrobiia; order Acidimicrobiales; family JAHWKP01; genus JAHWKP01. The sequence goes on from JAHWKP010000133.1 coordinate 67, forward strand.
GGTGCGATAGAGTGCCTTCGCCGGACCTCGCTTAGCCTGCTTTCTCGTTCGGAACAGCATGGGGAACAGCCGGCCACCGCCAGGACAGGTCGGGCGTTCCTCGAAGGGGATTGTCAGCGCTTCATGCGCGAGCCGGCAAGCGACGTCATCGGTAAAGGACGGGCGCGAGACGGCCGGCGTCGTGGAGACGTCGTGCGAGCCGGGACAGCGCGTCGACGCGGCGGCCGAGGTCGGAGGCATCGATGAGCTGGCGCATGAGGTCGTTGGTGCGGGCGACCTCGAGGCAGCGGACCAGAGCGTCGCCGATCTGGTCGAACAGGTCGCAGTTCGCTCGCAGCACCGCCGCGAGTGCGTCCACGGGGTCGGGACGCTGGTGGGCGGCGTCGACCAGTGCGAGATCCACCTGTGACATGCGGTGCCACAGGGCAGCCTCGTACAGGTCGGTCTTGGAACCGAAGTGGCGGAAGATGGTGGCACGCCCCACTCCCGCCTCGGCGGCGATGTCGTCGACGCTGACGGGATCGAACCCCGCCGCCTCCGTGAGGTTCCAGGCGGCATCGAGGATCCGCTCACGGTTCAGCTCCATCCCCTTCGCCCGTTCACCGAGGTCGTAGTTGCGTGTCACGACTTCAACCTTGACGGATCCATGCCTCAGAGTCCATGATACTCTGAGTATCACCAAGTTGGGGGAACGGATGGAGACCGCAGAGAAGATCCTCGTCGCGTACGGCACCTTGAGCCTGACCGTGGGGTTCCTGCTCGGCCTCCCCCTTTCCCAAGCCCGCGATCAGGCCCCCGTAGCTCCTCGACACCTGGTGACCGCGCACCTCTCGGCCATCATCCAGGGTGCGGTCCACTTGGGGCTGTCGGTGGCCGTGGCCTTCTCGTCGCTGACCGCGTGGCTGGAGACCACTGCGGCCGGGCTGCTCGCTGCCGGCTCCGCGTTGTTCGTCGCCGGTGCTGTCGCCAACTGGCGTCAGGACATCGGCGACCACTTCGCGGTCCGGTCCCTCGGCTGGAAGCTCCTCGCAGCCAGCAGCGCCGGCCACCTACCCGGTGTGGCCATCGTGTTCATCGGCGTCCTGACGGCGCTCTGATGCACCGATCCGACCGGCACAACCTGGCTGCTCGATCCCGAGCGAACCAGAACCAGAGACCCACACAAGGAGACACCATGTTGAGAAAGACCTTCGCTGCCCTCACGTTGATCGGTGGAATCGTCGCCGGAACCGCGGGAACTGCAGCGGCCGAGCACAGTCATTTCGTGCTCCGCGAGGACAGCTCAGGCGAGACGCACTGCCGCTACATCGCTCAGGGCCAGACATCCAAGTCGGCCGAGGATCCTGGCGGTCACAAGTTCCACGACAACGTCCACGCCGGCCAACCCGGCAGCGACGACCACGGCACCGACTTCGACAAGTCCGACAACGAGGACCGTTGCGACACCGTCGAAGAGAAGGGCTCCAAGGCACAGCGCTGAGCTGACGCCGATTACCGAGGCGCCGATCTCTGGGCTCGGCTGGTGCTGTTGACCGATCAGGACCACGGGCCCGGAGATCGCTGCTCCGTCCAGGCGACGAAGCCTCAGAAGCGGAGGATCCCAGGTCCGAGTTCTGCCTCGCCAGCGACGGACATCGGCGTGCTCGTCGTCGCCAGAGCCCGGCTCCCGTCATGTGCGAGCGGGTCGTCGATCAGGTCGGCGACTGTGGAAAACGAGGGAGCGCCCGGCGCGTGCTGAGAGGCATAATCTCTTCATGTGAGAGCGACGTGGCCGATGATGAACTGCCGTGGGACGCCGTGGGACGGAACTCTGATGCCGCACCGGATCGCCGTGATCGGCGGCGACGGCATCGGGCCGGATGTGATCGCCGAGGCCCTGAAGGTCCTGCGCGCTGCAGGGGCCGACTTGGAGCTCACCGATATGGACCTCGGCGGTGCGCGGTACCTGCGCGATGGCGAGGTGCTCAGTGACGAGGCCAACGACGCCCGCGGTCGTGCCCGTCACGTGACCCTCGTGCACAAGACGAACATGTTGGTCTACGCCGGCGACCTCTGGCAGCGGGCGTTCGATGATGTCGCCGCCGAGTATCCTGGAATTCGCACGTCGTACTGCCACGTGGACGCGGCGTGCATCCACCTGGTGGAGGATCCCCATCGGTTCGACGTGATCGTCACCGACAACCTGTTCGGCGACATCATCACCGATCTCGCCGGAGCCGTCTCCGGGGGCATCGGGTTGGCTGCGTCGGCGAACCTCAACCCGGACCGCACCAGTCCGTCGATGTTCGAGCCGGTCCACGGGTCGGCGCCGGACATCGCGGGGCAGAACCGTGCGAACCCCGTCGCGGCGATCCTGTCGGCCGCGATGATGATGGACTTCCTCGGCGATGTGGCTGTCGGCGACCGGATCCGCGCCGCGTGTCAGCACGCAGGTCCGGGATCGACGACCGAGATCGGCGACCGGATCGCCGCTGCGGTCGCCGGATGACCTCCGGGCCAATGTTCCTCGAGCGATTTCCCCCGGACGCTGCTGCACGGTGATAACGTCATTCTCCAACACAGAGGGGGCGCTTCGCGTGTGAGGTGCATCCCGGATTCGTTCGTATTCATCTGTTGGCCGGGAATGGCCGACTGAAGGGGGTTTACGCGGATGTCGCGAAACATGGTTCGGTGGCTTGCCGCTCTCCTGGCGCTCGCGCTGCTGGCGACGGCGTGCGGGGATGACGACGACGGGGCCGCTGGCGGCGATGACGCCGTCGAGGACTCGGACGGCGACGACGACGACAGTGCCGCTGAGGAGATCGACTACGAGGCGATCGGCCTGTGGGACGACGGTCCGTGTGACGAGTCGCTCGAGCCCCTCCACGTCGGTCTCATCACCACCTTCGAGTCGCCGGTGGTCTCCTTGGGAGACCAGGCGGTCGCCCTCGAGGCATCCGCAGAGGCGTTCAACGCACGGGGCGGCGCCAACGGCGCCTGCATCGAGGTGACCACCTGCGACGACGGCGCCAACCTCGACCAGGCCGTCGGCTGTGCACGCGAGATGGAGCAGGCCGGGGTCCACGCCACGATCAACGACCAGAGCACCGCGGGCCAGGCGGAGGTGTCCGAGGCGATGGCGGCGGCGGGCATCCCCCGCATCGCCGGGAACCCGACGAACTTCGACTGGGGCGATCCCAACCTCTACCCGTTGGACGCCTCCGGCACGGGTAGCACGTTCATGATGCCCAAGGCCCTCATCGACGCCGGCGTCACGAAGATCGGCGCGATCCGGGTCGACTCACCGGGCGCCGGTGCGCTGCTCGGTCTGCTCGAGGGCGTGTACGAAGGTCAAGCCACGTTCGAGGCCGACGTGCCCGTCCCGGCCGGCACCACCGACTTCAGCCAGTTCATCCTGTCGGTGCAGGACGCCGGTGCCGAAGGCGCCATCCTCGCCATCGGGGAGCAGGAGGCCGTGCAGGTCGTTCGCGCCGGCCAGCAGCTGGGCAGCGACCTGACGCTGGGCGTGACCCTGGGCACCTTCTCGCATGCTGCGATCACTGACTTCGGCGACTTCGCCGAGAACATGGCGTTCACCTGGTCGTACCCGCCGGCCACCGCCGACCTCCCGGTCTACGACGCGCTGCGCGCCGACATGGCGGCCTCGGGCGAGGACGCGCTCCAGGTCGAGAACCTGAAGGCGAGCCCGATGCGCTCATGGATCGGGCTCTACGGCCTGCTTTACCTCATCCGCGAGGCGGGGACGACCGAGTTCAGCGGCGAGGCCATCACCACTCTCCTGCAGGAGGCCGATCCGGTCCCGATGCTCGGCATGTTCGGGGACGAGGACTGGACCCCGGACACCACCCGGGAGGGCCTGTTCCAGCGCTCGGGCATGAACCACTGGGCCACCTACGAGTGGGATCCGGAGGCCGAAGCGCCCGGCGATCTCGAGGGCAACTGGGTCGAGATCGGCACGGCCAACTTCGCGGACGTCCTGTGCGGGTCGGTCCTCGGCGCGCCGGAGCCCTGCGCCTGACAACCTGATGTGAGGGCGGGGGCCGCCGTGGCCCCCGCTTTGCATCCGGGTTCACCGCACCACTCCCATGCAGTCGTTCATCCAATTCCTGATCATCGGCCTCGGCGTCGGTGCCACGTATGCGCTCTTCGCCCAGGGAGCCGTGCTCATCTACCGCGGCTCCGGCCTGGTGAACTTCGGCCAGGGCGCCATCGGGACCTTCGCGGCCTACCTCGCCTTCGTCGACCTTGCGGGTGACCGCGAGTGGTCGGTGTGGCCCGCCATCGCCGTTGCCGTGCTGGCGGCCGCGCTCGTGTCCCTGGCGTTCCAGGCGATCGTCCTGCGTGCGTTGCGCAATGCGGCGCCGATCGTGCGTGTCATCGCCACCATCGCACTGCTCGGCCTGCTCCAGGCGATCGGCCTGAAGCGGTACGGCGCCTCGAACCAACCGGTCGATTCGTACCTCCCGGACGACCTGTTCCAATGGGGTGAGTACACGGTCCAGGAGCAGCGCCTGTACCTCGTGGGGATCACCCTGGCCATCACGGCGGCTCTGTGGGCCTGGACCAAGTACACGCGCGTTGGTCTGGCGATCAACGCGAGCGCAGAGAACGAGCGGGGGGTGAAGTCGCTCGGGTGGTCACCCGACCGCCTCGCCGCCCTCACCTGGACGATCGGCGGCGCGCTGGGCGGCGTCACCGGTCTTTTGCGCTCCACGCTCGATGGCGTCGCCGGTCTTCTGGGCGCCCCGTTCGGCCTGGTTGCCGGCCTGTTCTGCGGTGCGCTCGACTTCCTGACCGGCGGTCCGCGGCTGGTCCTGCGCGCCGGCGGGAAGGCTAAACATGGAACCGACGACAATG
>JAHWKP010000134.1 GCA_019347775.1 Actinomycetota bacterium
TCCGTTGATCAGCGGGTCAGGTTCCACTGGTCGAGCGCAGCTATAGGACTGCTTCCCACCACGGTGCAAGCCGAGCGATTGTTCGTTCCGCCTTGTCTGCCAGCTGCTCCGGGCGAATGCGAGAGTCGTACTCCAGGTAGCGACTGACGTGCAGTGCAACGAAAATCGCCGCTAGTTCCGGGGTCGCCGCTCGCTGAAGGGCGCCGGTGGCCGCGGGATCGTCAACCACCACAACGAGATTGGCCAGGTCCGACCTCCAGTCGCCACAGCGAGCACCTTCCCAGTCGAACACTCCGACTACGTCGTCGCCGCTCGCGAGGTAGTTGCGATGATGAAAGTCGCCATGCACGATGCCGTTGTCCAACGCCTCGACGGCCGAATGGCGCTCCAAGAGAAGGCGCAAGGTATCGGCGAGCCGAGCGGTCGGTTCGTACTCGGCCAGTGCGTCGCAACACCGTTGGATCGACTCGAGCCTGCCAGGCAGCCACGAGGCATCCGGCTCGGCCATGCCGGCGTGGCGACTCGCCAGGTCTACCAATTGCTTTACGTGAGTAGGACTCGGAGTAACAGGAACGTGGCCCGGTAGCAGCTCCTGAAGCGACCACACGTACTCGTCGGTGGCACCCGTGCCGAAATACCGAGGCGCCGGATAGCCGGCCAACCGCAGCCGGTCCACGAGTTGTGCGGCCTGCGCCCATCGTGGGCCCCATGAGGGGATGGGAAGCGCCTTGAACACCATGGCTGTTCCTGCCTTGTCTGTCACGAGGCAAGCACCGAACTCGCCCCCGGCAAGCTGACTCCCAAAGGACAGCCCGACCTCTGTCGCCGCCCTTTCCAAAAGGTCGGTCAGCGCCCGTCGCTCCCAGCCCCCGAACGGGCCTCGACCGTCACCATCTGCGGGAGTCTCCCCGGGCGGGACGCCCTCGTCGCATGATTTTCAGGACGCGCGTCTCACACCTTGCAGTTGGGTGGAACGCCGAGGCCGGCAGGCGTAGACCGGCCCGAAAGTCCCAGTGAGCTGACCACGCTCCGATCCAGCGTTTGGTCACGTACCAGGGCAGCACCAGATCGGCGCTGACCAGCCAGCTATCAGGACGGGTCAACCGCTTGATGATCGTCGTGGACACGGCGAACGGTGGGTTGGCCACGACCCGGAACGGTCGTCGGGGCAAGGCGATGAGCGCGGCGTCGTCAACGACGACCTTGATGTCGAGCGCAGCGCTCGCTCGGAGCGCGGCCGCACGACCGGCGTGCAACTCCACTGCGATCACTCTCGCCCCGGTGCGAGCGAGTGGGCGCGTCAGTGCGCCGTCGCCAGCACCGAGATCCAGCACCAAGTCGTCGCAACCAACCCCGGCCGCTGCCACAACCCGCCTGGCCCAGCTGTCAGAAAGCCGGTGGTATCCCCACCGCCGTGGCGCCGCGGCGCGCACGACGGACCATCACGAAGAACGCCATGTAGTAATCGTTGTGCATCGCAAGCGGGGTGGCCAACGAATTAAGGGCCCGACCTGATCGCGAGCCCTCGACTGGTTACCGTTCGGGGGTGAGGTCGAGGCGGGTTTTCGGACTGGTGCTGGTGCTCGTCGCCGCCGCGGCCCTCGCCACACCGGTCAAGGCCGGTTCGCTCACCTATACCGATCCGGGCGGTGACGCCACCGCGGTCGATAACTATGACCCTCCTCGCCCGTCAGATCCGGAGCTCGACATCCTCGAAGTCGCCTGGTCGACCACGGCTGAGGAACTCGTCATCACCACCACCCTGGAGACCATCGGCGAGCCGATCGCATCGAACGGATGGGCCGTCGCCCACTATCTCGACTACGAGGGCATCCGTTTCGAGATCCTGGTGCAAGACGTCGGTACGCCCAGCGACGCGGTCTTCGGCGACGGTGTCTACCTGCGGCGGGCCGGTGACTCCTCGACGGAGTACCCGTGCGTATGTCGCACCTTCTCCGAGCCCGAGACCGCCCAGGTACATGTATTCGTTGAGCTCCACTCGCTCGGATCCGCAGCCCGCTTCGTCGACCCCAGAATCCGCCGCCCCGGACCCGGCGCCATCTTCAGCGATCTGGAGACCGTCTCCTACCGGATACTCGGCGCCCTCTTCGCCTCGGATCGGGCCGAGCCGGCGCCCGACACCAACTTCGTTGTCTAGGTAGCTCGGCGGGAGAGCGCCTCACGGTCGAGGATCCGGTAGTGCCCGTGTTCCTGGGCCAGCCAACCGAGCCTCACGAAGGTCGCCAGGGTCTTGTTGACCCGTTCCCGGGAAGCACCCACCAGGCCCGCCAGCTGCTCCTGGGTCAGCGGCAGGGCGAACTCATCTGAGTCCCTCGAGAGATCCAGTATCCGCTTGGCCGTCCGGCCGGTGACGTCGAGGAACACCGAGTCGGCCAACGCTTCGTCGGCGTTTCGGATCCACCGAGTGAGAAGAGCGATGACCTCCCACAGCAACTCCGGGTTCTCCTTCAGCAACGACCGGATCGGCGGGTAGGGCACCGCAAGCAGATCCGTCGGCTCGAGCGCGAGAGCGTCGAGCGACCGACCCCCCTCGTCGAATAGAGGCATCTCCCCGAAAAGATCGCCCCGCTCCAGCACTCCCACGACCGAGCGACGTCCATCAGGTCCCCGCTTGCCAATGGCGATCCTGCCGGACCTCACCACATAGAGCTCCTCGGCGGGATCACCCTCAGAGAAGAGCACGTCGTTACGCACCAGCGAGCGGTGTTCCACTTCTTTGGCCAGCGCATCGATCGAGTCCCGGCCCATGGCCCGGAACAGGCCGGCGCCGGCGAGAAAGGCTGCGTCGTCGGTTTCCACTGCCGACATAGTCGCGCTTGCGGGGTAACTTCGCTTCACGAGGGCATTTCGGCCGGTAGGTGAGACACGAACGGGCAAAAACCTGTACCCTCGAAAGGCGTCCCCCCGTTACACCGACCCTTGGGAGTGGTATGCCTTCATTCGACGTAGGAGACAAGGTCGTCTATCCGCAGCATGGCGCGGCGACGATCGAGCGGCGTGAGAAAAAGGAGGCCTTCGGGGAGACCCGGGAGTATCTCGTACTCAAGGTCGCCTACGGAGACCTGACTCTGATGGTCCCTGCCGACAACACAGACGAGGTCGGTCTGCGTGAGGTCATCAACGACGAGGAGATAGAGGAAGTCTTCGCCGTTCTTCGCAAGAAGGAGGCCAGGATGCCCACCAACTGGTCTCGCCGCTACAAGAACCACGTCGAAAAGCTCAAGTCCGGCGACATCTACCAGGTCGCCGAAGTCGTGCGGAACCTCTCTATCCGAGACAAGGACAAGGGCTTGTCTGCGGGCGAGAAGCGGATGCTCACCAGGGCTCGCCAGATCCTGGTTTCCGAGCTGACTTTCGCACTGAACGTGGACGAGGAAGAGGCTGACAAGCGCCTAGTGGAGGCCCTTCCCTAACCACCGTCCGGCTGGGCCGCCCGGTCTCCGCCGAATAGCGTGAGGCCGAAATGTTCGTAGAGATAACGCGTCTTTTCATCGTCTTGGCAGCCACGGCTGCCGGGTTCGCCATCGGGCGCGGGTCCACGGAGGATCCCGGAACGGGCGCCATCGTCGGCGCGGTTCTCGGCGCCCTCATCGGCTACGTCATCGGCGGCGCGGTAGGGCGGCTCCTCAAGCGAGCCGTCAAATCGGTCGAGGACGAGGTACGCAGGGCCCCACCAGCCGAGGTCCTCGTGGGAACTCTCGGCGCCGCCGTGGCTGGCTTCGTGGTGGCGCTTCTCAGCGTGCCGCTCGCTGTGCTCCTGCCCGGGAACTGGGGTTGGCCTTTGGTCGCGACCTTCGTGTGGCTGGGCGTATATGCCGGTTACGTGGTGGCGGGACACAAGAGCGAGGAACTCCTCGCGCTCGCCGGCATGTCGACGCGACCTCTAGTGCGCGCCTCGCGGTTCGGACAGGGTGGTGCCATCCTCGACACGAGTGCCATCGCCGATGGCCGCCTTTTGGGAATCGCCACTTCGGGGTTCCTCCGCGACGATCTGCTTGTTCCCCATTTCGTGCTGGATGAAGTGCAGGCGATGGCCGACGCCCAGGACATCACCCGTCGGCGCCGCGGGCGGGCCGGCCTGGAAACGCTCGAGGCCTTGCGGAATGAGTTGTCGGTCCACATCCTCGACGAGGAGCTCCCGGAGGTCGCGGATGTCGACGCCAAACTCGTCGCCCTCGCCAAGCGCCTCGACCTTCCGCTGGTGACGGTCGATGCTGCGCTCCAGAGCGTCGCTCAGCTGCAAGGAGTGGCCTGCATGAACCTCAATCGACTGGCCGACCATATGAAGCCGACGGTTGTGGCCGGCGAAACCGTGCGCGTCACCCTTTCCAAGACAGGACGCGAAGACGGCCAGGGGGTCGGCTTCCTTGCAGACGGCACGATGGTCGTCGTCACCGACGGCGCGGCACGCGTCGGAAGCGAGGCCGACGTCAAGATCACCGGCACTACCCAAACCAGCGGGGGCCGGATGCTCTTCGGCATCCTCGCCCCCGAGTGAGTTCATCGAGGGAGGGGCGCGGCGGCCCGGTGTGGTCGATAGTCGTCGCCGCCGGTTCGGGCCGGCGCTTCGGTGGCTCCAAGCAATGGCAGCAGCTACAGGGCCGGAGCCTCGCGGCGATCTCTGTCGACACCGCCCGCTCGGCCTGTGACGGCGTGGTTCTGGTCGTCCCGCCACAGAGCGGATCCGGTACGTCCACTGCCACCGGGGCTGACTCCATCGTGCCGGGAGGTGACACTCGCGCCGAGTCCGTGCGCCGGGGACTGAGCGCCGTTCCGGCCGAAGCCGGAATCATCGTGGTTCACGACGCGGTCAGGCCCGGGGCGTCGATCGAACTGTTCCATGCAGTTATCGCCGAGGTC
>JAHWKP010000135.1 GCA_019347775.1 Actinomycetota bacterium
CATCGAGACCGACGGCGCCATCTCCCCCAAGGAGGCCCTGGCATCGGCCGGAGACACCCTCCAGGCCCTCATGGGTCTGGTGGCATCGATGAGCGACGAGCCTCAGGGCCTCGAGCTCGGCGAAGTCGCCACCGCGACTACGGGATCGCCCGATCTCGACCTTCCCATCGAGGAGCTCGAGCTCACCGAGCGGCCTTCCAACTGCCTCAAGCGGGCGCAGGTGAACACGATCGGCGAGCTGCTGGAGCGGACGCCGGACGATCTGCTGGCCATCACCAACTTCGGCCAGAAGTCGCTCGATGAGATCATCCAGAAGTTGGACGAGCGCGGTCTGACGCTGCGCACGCGAGGCTGATCCCATGCCGGGAACTCCCACCAAGGGTCGTCGGCTCGGAGGGGACGCCGCGCACCAGAAGGCGATGCTCGCCAACCTGTGCGCGTCGCTCATAGCCGCTGAGGGTCTGGTCACCACCGAGGCACGCGCCAAGGCACTGCGCCCGGTAGTAGAGAAGCTGGTCACCAAAGCTCGTAAGGGCGGCGTCGCCAACCAGCGCAGCGTCGTGGCCTTCATGCGAGACCGCGACATGGCCCACAAGCTGTTCGCCGAGATCGGTCCTCGCTATGCGGACCGGGCGGGTGGATATACCCGCATCCTCAAGCTCGGCCCCCGCCAGGGCGACAACGCTCCCATGGCGCGCATCGAGTTCGTCTAGGCCTCCCGAACCCGCAAGGATTCGCAAGGCCTAACTGGGCCGCAACTCGTAGATGATCCGCGTGTCGCCCGGGAGCGTCGTTTCTCGGGCGATCGTGAAACGGCGTCTGATCTCCGTCTCGATCTCCTCGCGCCCGTAGCCCGGGACTTTGCCGTCTCGCTTTCTGGCCAGAAGGCGAGCGGCCATGGGGTCCTCCGGCAGCGGTAACTCCAGCACCACCGGGGCGCCCAGGTCGGCCAGTACGTCGACGATGGCTCCAACCCGCACCGAAGCGGTGATCGCCAGGTGATGGATGAGTGCGAGGCACAGCACGAGCTCGGGGCGGACCCGTTCGAGCAGATTGGATCGCTGACGGCCGGCCCAACCGCCGCCCCCGCCCATGTCGGTGAGGTCGACGCAGAGTGGCAGCGTCGTTTTGTCTCCCGCACTCGAGAGCTCGCGATAGAGCCGGTCGATCACGACGGGGTCGGAGTCGGTCGCGATGGCATAAGCGGCGCCGTGGCGCAAGGCCAGGCGGCTGAAGGCTCCGTCGTTGGCTCCGAGGTCGAGAACTCGCGACGGCTGAATGGACCGCACCGTGTGCGAGACGAATTCCTCCTTGGCCGACACGCCTGCCTCCGAATAGTGGGAGCGCTCGCCATAGCCGGACCACTCCGAGTTCGAAGTGTCGCTCTCCAACGATTCGACGATCTTCTCGAGCCGGCTGATCTGGGCCGAGATCAGGGCGGGGCCGGCACCGGCCTTTCGGAGGGCTCCGGTGACGTCGGCATCGCGGCCTGCCATCCGCCGCTCGGCGATGGCGTGCAGCACGATCGTGGTGAAAAGCGCCGGCCGCAGACGGGCCCGGCGGGGCAAGAGGGCCGACGCCATTGTCGGCGGAATTCCGTTGACCGACCCGCGGAGCGACTTGGGTATCTCCAGGCGGTCATAGGCGTGTAGCACCAGAGGGTTAAGGAACTGCTCGCAGAATTGACGAAAGCCGTACCAGGGTTCACCGGATCGGATGCGAGTGAAGGACCCGACATCGATGAACGTCGGCTGCGAGCCCTCGAACTGGACGTTGTAGGGATTGGCATCCTTGGTCACAAGGCCCTCGGCAACTGCCTCTTGCAAGATCCGCAGGTGGAGGAGCGCTGCGGCCTTGAGCATCGAGAAGGTCCACTCGGACGGATAGCTGACCACCGGGATGCGCTTGTGCTCGAGCGCGGCCGCCCAGGGGCCGCTCATCGAGGCCGGCACGTGGTCCAACCGGGAAGTGGCGACGATGTCGCCGGACGACTGGGCGATGGGCCAGAAGTCGGTAGCGGTCAGTGCTTCGAAGTCGGCCAGGGCTTCGGTGTCGAGGCCCCGAACCACCTTGCCTTCGGTGTCGTCGATGAAGACCTGCGAGCTGGGGTCGTGGAGCGACCCCGGGTCAACCCTTAGGTTCAACCGACTCCTCGGCGTCGGTGCCGAGCAACTGCTGGCGGGCCTCCTCGGCCTGGGTGCGCCTCTTCTTCGAGAAAACGCCCAGCACCCGGTCGCGGTACATGCGGAAGACCACCGCTACACCCGCGAAGCCAGCAGTGAGAGCGGCGATGAGCACGCTCCCGGCTCCGGGATCCAGGTATGCGAACACGCTTGCAGCTTGTCAGATCTGGCTCGGCACCGCGGATCGGGCGCTGCACTCCGACCGTATGCTCATCCCCGTGGGGACGGAGCTGCGTGGTCCGTTCTGGCGACGGCCATCCAGCCTTTCTCGGCTGCCCAGACCACGAACCGTTGCCGCGACTCTGGCCGGGCTGTGGGGGTTCGCGTTCGCCGACCCCGTATTCGGACTCCTAGGGCAGGAGCCGCCGTTCTTCACGACCCACGGGGTAGGCGGCGGGCTCATTCTTCTGTGGCTGGTGCTCACTGCGGCCCTGCCACCGCTCCTGCTGACGTTGGCCTTGGTAGCTCTCCGCGGGGTGAACCGGCGTGCCGCCGCCATCGGTTTCGTAGGGCTGGTCGGCGTGCTCTTCGCTCTCATCCTCATACCTCGAATCGACGAGGGCTTTCCGCTCCACCCCCCGCTCTTCCTCATCTTCGGCGTCGTGACCGCGTTGGCCTTCGGATTGATGTTCACGGTGAAGCCCCTCGTCCGGCGCCTTCTGGCCGCCACCTGGTTCAGCCCGTTGGTCTTCGGGGTCGTCTTCGTAGCCATGTCGCCCGCGTCCGCACTGGTGATGCCGGCCAACCCTCCGGACGCGCCTCCCGTCGCGGCCCCGCGGCAATTAGTGGTCCTCGTCCTGGACGAGTTCCCCGTTGCGAGCCTGCTGAACGAGTCGTTGCAGATCGACCGGGACCGCTTCCCAGGCTTTGCCCGCCTGGCTGACCTCTCGACCTGGTATCGGAACACAACGACGCCCTCGGTCCGTACCGCACACGCCGTGTCATCCCTGCTGACCGGGCTCGAGCCCGCCACGCCAAGCGGCCTCAAGCCAGACCGCGCCCTGCTGAAGCGGAACCTGTTCAGCATGCTGGCCGACACTCACGACCTGCAGTCGACCGAGCCGCACGTCAGACTCTGCGAGTTCCGCGGCTGCGAGCATCTCGTCGAGCCTGCGAATTTCGAGCTCTACCGGCACACGGGCCTGGCCGCTTTGAGGGAATGGTTCCCGGAGAGGTGGGCCAAAGAGCGTTTCGCGTTCTTGGAGGCGGACTGGGGCTTCGTGGACAGGGCTCGGGGTGTTCAGATGGCGCGGCTGCGAGAGCCGCTGGCCGGCGCGGCTCGGGCTCAGGCGTCGGAGCCTGGAGTTTGGTTCACCCATGTCTTCCTGCCGCACCGCCCCTGGGAATGGCTGCCCGGAGGAGTCATCTACCCAGCCGGCATCGACCGCCCGCAGGGATCGCAGCCGGGCGACGGCCACTCCTATTGGAGCGATGACCCGCGGGTCGTGGACTTCATGCGCCAGCGGCTGATCCTGCAGGTCCAGGCCCTCGACGAGACGATCGGCGAGCTCGCTGCTGCGCTCGCGGACGGCACCATCGCCCGAGACGCCATGGTCATAATCGCCGCCGATCACGGCATCAGCTTCAAACAAGGGGCGATCGCCAGGGCATGGGAACTGGCTCCCGACCAGTACGCGGATATCGCACGTGTCCCGCTCTTCGTTCGCTACCCCGGCCAGACCGCAGGCGACGTGAACGACCGGGCCGCCTCGCTCATCGACGTGCTTCCCACCGTGGCTCACGTCATGGAGGCCCAACTCCCGGAGTCGTGGGAGATGGACGGGAGTTCACTGGCCGCACCTCGGTGGGGTAGCTACGAACAGTTCATATTCGACGACGCCAACCGCCTCGTGCTCCCCACTCCGCTTGATCTGAGTCCGGCGATTCAGCAGTACAGGGCGCTCGCCGGCGGGACCTCCGACCTTTACGCGCACGGACCGCTCGGCTCACTGGTCCGCCGGCCGTGGGGTGACCTGCCCTTAGGCCCCGCTCGCCGCGGTGCCGAACTGGTGGACTCCGAGAATTACGACTCGGTGGAGTTCGACGGCCTCGTTCCGGCGATGGTGGAAGTCGAACTCGACGGCCCGGTACCGGGAAGCTGGGCGGTCGTGGCCATCAACGGCACCGTCGCCGGCAGTGGACCGGTGTACCAATACGAGGGCGTGTGGCGAATCGCTGCCATGGTCGATCCCGCCTATTTCCGTGTGGGCGCTAACGACGTCAAGGTCGCGGTAGCCGACACCGCCGAAGACCAGTTGATCCCGCTGACGCTGTCGTGAGACCCCCTCGCCGGTCACGCCTCCGATGACGCTCTTCGACACCCAGGACGCCCAGCCGCCTCCCGCGCCGACCCTGCGGGTGCGAGCAACGGTCGCCTACCTCGGCGGCGCCTTCTCGGGCTTTGCTGCGCAGGCTCAGCCAGGCGTCCGCACCGTGGCCGGCGCCATCACGGCCGCCGCGGGGAGAGTACTGGGGTACCCGATCGAGCTCGGCATCGCGGGCCGCACCGACAAGGGCGTGCACGCGAGAGGACAGGTCATCAGCTTCGACGTACGGGAGGGCACCGACCTCGACTCGCTGAGCCGCTCGCTCAACAAGCTACTCGGCCCCGACATCGTGATCCGTGAACTTGTGCCCGCCGCGGACGGCTTCGACGCGCGGTTCTCGGCGACCTCGAGGCTGTACCG
>JAHWKP010000136.1 GCA_019347775.1 Actinomycetota bacterium
ACACTGGCCGCTCCCTCGGGGTTCTTCGCCGGGTTCTGGCCGGAGAGCAGCGAGGCCCAGGCGGCCGAGATGCAGGCAGCGTTCGACGACGGCCACCAGCCCTGGTGCGGGGATCCCGAAGCGGTTGCTCGGCTCTTCACCGAGCACATCGCCGGATGGAGGATCGAGGTGACGGACTCGGAAGTGTCCGGATCAGCGGCCGAGGGCTGGAGTGCGGCGGTGAGGTTCAAGGCGTTCATCGGCGAGGAGGAGCTGCGGCCGATCACCGCCCACACCCTGCAGCTCGTCGGGCTACGGGGCGCGGAGCACCCGGTGTGGTTCGTCTCGGGACTGTCGAGCGACCACATCCATGTCGACATCCCCAGCGACAGGGCGATCGTGTCGTCTCCTGTGCGAGTGGCTGGCCGTGCTTCGGCGTACGAGGGGAACGTCCTCGTCGAGGTGATGGACGACTCGGGCCGGCGACTCCACTCCGGCCACCTCCAAGCGGAAGGAGTCGACATGACGCCGTTCCAGGGCAGCCTCGAGCTGGCCCCGACCCGTGGCGGGATCCTGATGCTCACCGGCGACACCGGCGCCGGGCCGGTTCCCGACATGACCATCGTCAGGATCCGCTTCCGGTGAGGGCCGGCGTGAACGGACTTCCCCCAGGACAAGCGGGGGCGCGAAGAGGTACGGCGAACGGCGTGGACGACAGTGAGGTCGCCGTGCTCGAGGGTCTCCGCCTCTCTCAGGCGTTGCGCCGACCGAACAATCGGTGCGGAAGATGCATCGAGCGGCTTGGAGAGCCATCGAACACCTGACGCCCCAGCGATCGCCTAATACACTTCGGCGCGCCTGCGTCCGCGGGGCAAACGCTCGAAGGTGCTCCCGGTAGCGAGGTCTCCCAGCGTCGAGCCCCTGTCTGCGGCACAGCCGAGCCCCCTGCTGCCGGGGCAGCACGAGGAAGAACTCCCTTGCGTCGGCTTGGCCGCCGCTGACTCCGCCCGTTTCGAAGGCGGTTGCTGAGCGAGGATGTACGGTGGTGTAGTCGGGCGAGCGCCTCGGCCGATGGCATAATCCGGAGAGTGTTCGGAGTAAAAGCGAGTTCGTGGCGCGCTGAAGCCCGGGATGAACGCCCAGCGCCGGTCGGCCCGGTATAGGGAGCATCGCCATGAGCGCCATCGACGACAAGTACGCCGAACTCGGTGGTCGCCGTGGGTTGTTGGGCGCGCCCATCAGGCCTGAGTCGGTGACCCCGGACGGCAGTGGGCGCTACCGCCACTACCAACACGGATCTATCTACTGGTCTCCGGCGACGGGCGCGCACGAGCTCCATGGTGCGATCTACACCAAATGGGCACGTCTCGGGTGGGAGCGCGGCGTTCTCGGCTATCCCGTGACCGACGAGGCGACGACTCCGGACGGCGTCGGGCGCTACAACCATTTCCAGGGCGGGTCGATCTACTGGACGCCCAACACCGGCGCCAACGAGGTGCACGGGTCTATTCGCGCCAAGTGGGCGTCGCTCGGGTGGGAGCGCGGCGTTCTCGGCTATCCCGTGACCGACGAAGCGACGACTCAGGACGGCGTCGGGCGCTACAATCATTTCCAGAGCGGGTCGATCTACTGGACGCCATCGACCGGGGCGTGGGAGGTTCACGGAGCCATCCGTGATCGCTGGGCGGCGCTGGGCTGGGAGACCTCGAGCCTCGGGTACCCGGTGAGTGACGAGTTGGACACGCCTGCGGGGATGGGGCGCGTCAGTCACTTCCAGGGGGGCTCGATCTACTGGGACGCCGGACGCGGCGCGTACGAGGTGTGGCCGGCGCCGCGCCCCCGCCCCTGCAGTGCGGCGACCGACGGCAGATGGGAGACCTCGCCGTCGACTTCGGGCGTCGTCGGAGTGCACGCGGCGCTGCTGCGGACCAACAAGGTCCTGTTCTTCACCTACCGGGAACCGGCCGACCCACACGGCCCACCGGCGCCGCAGCCGAACGGAGCAGCGGCGGTGTGGGATCTCGACACCGGAGCGATCACCACGCCGGCTCCCGCTTCCGGCGAGCGCAATCTCTTCTGCGCCGGTCAATCCATGTTGGGCGACGGCCGGGTGTTCGTGGGCGGGGGCGAACGACAGCACGTCGGTGTCACTTCCCTGCACGTATTCACGCCGGGGGGCGCTCGCGGCGGCTCATGGCAGCACGTCGGTGACATGCCCGCCGGTCGCTGGTACCCAACCTGCGTGACCTTGCCCGACGGGCGAGTGATGATGATCGGTGGTCGCGATTGGACCAGCACCGCCAACCGGGCGAACCCGACATTCGAGATGTACGACCCGGCAACGGGGGCGCTCACGCCCCGGCAGCGCCTGCCGTTGCTCGTCGGCAACGCGTTCGACACCTACCCGTTCGCCTTCGTGCTCCCCGGCGGCCGGCTCTTCATGCACGCCGGCACCCGCACCCGCTTTCTCAACCTTGGGACCATGGCCGACGCGGGCGCGAGCCTCGAGGCCGCAGCCCGACCCGACCGGAACAGCCGCACCTACGGGCTCGAAGGCACGGCCGTGCTCCTGCCGCTCGATCCGGACGCCAGCCCCGCGTACTCCGCGCGGGTGATGCTCATTGGCGGAGGTGGTCGTCCACCGGTGGCGATGACGACGCCCGCGACCGCCTCGTGCGAGGTCCTCGACACAAGCGCGTCGGCGCCGGGGTGGATCCTCACTGCCCCGATGGCGCGCCCACGGGTGATGCCGGACGCGGTCCTGCTGCCGGACGGGCTGGTCTTCGTCTCCAACGGCAGTAGCACGGGATTCGCCGACAACGGGGCGAACCCTGTCTACGACGCCGAGCTCTACGATCCCGCCACCAACGTCTGGCGCACCGTCTGCCCCATGAGCGTGCCCCGCCTGTATCACGCCACATCACTTCTCCTTCCCGACGGACGAGTCATGACCGCTGGCACGGACGAGTCCTGGAATCCCGATCCCTTCCATGAGGCTGAGCTGCGGATCGAGCTCTACAGCCCGCCCTACCTTTTCGCCGGGCCGCGTCCCATGATCACGTCCGCGCCGCCGGCCCGCGCCGGATACGGGACCTCGATCTCCGTCGGACACGCCGGAACGCCTGCCATTGCTTCCGCGTGTCTCGTGCGGTGTGGGTCGGTGACCCATTCCTTCAACTCCGACCAACGGCTCATCAAGCTGCGCGTCATCGAGAGGAGGAGCAATCAGGTCTCGTTGCAGGCACCGCCCGACGGGTTCGTCGCACCGCCCGGTTACTACTTGCTGTTCCTTCTCACCTCGGCTGGCGTTCCGTCCGTCGGGCGGTTCATCCGCATCGGCTCTTGAGGACCCCTCAGACTCGTGAGGCGAGGGCCGCTCATCGAGGTCCGGGATGGAGCACTGGTACGCGTCAGCTGTTCCGTCGCGGCCAGTTACCCGCCCGTCGGCGACTTGAGGTGACTCCCGCCGATCAGACGCCTCAGGCGGCTGGCTCGGACCGCCCGGCGCGAGCTGACCTCGACGGCGGGGCTCTGCTCGAACGAGAGGCGGAAGCGCAACTTGGACCCTCTGCAGCGAGCTGTCGTCTTGTGCCTCGGCGACGGTTCGGAAACCACACTGCTCCTATGCAGTTGATCAATGACCCGTCGGCAGATCCCGCGATGGAGTCGCCAATAGTGAAGCCGCACTCATCGAGTCCCTCGCCGCGCTGGAAAATGAAGGCTTGGTTAGTCATCGCATCGAATATCTCGACGCGCCCAAGCCGGGCGGTGGCGTACCCCAGTACGACGAGGGTCGTCCGGAGGTTGAGTGGTGGCAGCTCACGAGGGCAGGCGAGTTAGTGCTTGCTCAAGAAGTCGCGCGCCGGGGATGACCCTGACATGGCGGCGACTACGCGTCTCCGCGCCGGGCACTGCTCCCGGTGTTGGGTCTCGAGCATGAGCGGCTCGCCTCCCTGGGTGGGCCTCGTCAGCTTCCCGCTGCTGGTCGACACACACAAAGGATGGACATAATGCCGGATATTTGAGGGCTACATTGCCGGCCGCGTCCCGCCGGTGATGCCGCTTCCCGCACCGATCTGGAAATACGGAGCCATGCCATCGGGCTTGGCACTCCCCCCGCATGCTCCCTTTGGCTTCTTTCGAGCTGCCGTCCCTCGTGCGCCGGTCTGGCCCGTCTATCCGCTGTTGCATTCGCCCCGGCGTCGGGGCGGGGCCAAGGCCGCCGGCGGAGCCGGCGCCCGTAGGGCCGTGGCCTTGACGCCGCCGGGCAGCCCCGACGTGACCATGGGAATTGCCCAGCGTCCAGGCGCTTGGCCTGAGCGACGAACTCACAGGCCGAGGTCGATGCTCAGCTCAGGTCGGCCGACAGCCCGTTCCATGCTGCAGGAACCATGACAGTCCCTGTCAGTCCCTCACCGACCCTCATTCCGCTCCCCGGGCGCTCCCTTCCTGCTCCCCGGCGTGCTAAAAAGTGGCTCTCACCAGGGACTTCTTCGGGTCCCCAGTGGTACTGCAAAGCCCTGTACTCGGGTTCGATTCCCGGCGCCCGGACCGAGGCGGCCGAGAAGCTCGGTTGACCCGTGGATCGAGAACCAGCTGCGCACCTTCGCCAAGGACGCCAACCCCGGCCTGTTCCGTGTCGCCCACAAGATGGCCACCGGCACGGGCGTGTTCACCGAGACGTCTGAGGAGATGGTGCGCCGGGTCACCCGCGAGCTGGGCAGGAAGCGCCACTCGACACCGACCCCGGCCCAGCAAGGCGAAGCCCGTCGGCCCGACCTGGCCAGGCGGACGAGCTGGGCGATCCGCCAGGCGCAACTCCGGGCCGAGGAGGACTCCGTTCGTGCG
>JAHWKP010000137.1 GCA_019347775.1 Actinomycetota bacterium
CTGGAGAACTCGATCGCCGACGAGTAGCTCCTGCGCCTCTCGCCATCCACCTGGAGTGCGGATCTGGTGGTTAGGCGTACAACCGAACTGGGCGCGTCCATTGCCGCCCGGCTTGGCGACGGTGAATTGCAGGAATCGGTCGGTTACGCCGTTGTCGAACCAATTGACGATCTTGCGAGGAACGATGCGATCGATTTCGGCGTCGTAGGAGAGGACTTCGACCTGCATCTTCTGATTGACGATCTTGCCGATCTTCTCTTGGCTGCCGTCGGCAAGCGTGACCCGGGTGCCGTATGACATGCACCCGAACATGACTCCGATTTTTTCTCGGAGCTGGTTGATGAAGAGGCAGATGGTGTTGGAGCGGTGGAGGTTCGCCGTGATCTTGCGGAGCGCCTGCGACATGAGGCGGGCCTGTAGTCCCATGTGGCTGTCGCCCATGTCGCCTTCGATCTCGGCGCGCGGCGTAAGGGCAGCAACCGAGTCGATGACCAGCACGTCGAGCGCGCCCGAGCGGATCAGCACATCCGCGATCTCAAGCGCCTGCTCTCCCGTGTCGGGCTGGGAGATAAGCAGCTCGTCGACATCGACCCCGATGGCCTTGGCGTACACGGGGTCGAGCGCGTGCTCGGCGTCGATGTAGGCGCAGATGCCGCCGTTGCGCTGGGCTTCGGCCACCACGTGCAGTGCGAGCGTCGACTTACCCGACGACTCCGGGCCGTAGAGCTCGACGACGCGGCCCCGAGGGAGCCCGCCGATACCCAGCGCGATGTCGAGGGACATGGCCCCGGTCGGGATGGCGCCGATGTCGACATGGGTGGAGTCACCCAGCTTCATGATCGAGCCCTTACCGAAGTTCTTGTCGATCTGAGCCAGGGCCATCTCGAGTGCCTTGTCGCGCTCCATGTGTGCTCCCCCTTCTGTCGGCAGGGCTTGGGATCCCCGTCCTCGCTGGTCGGTCGTGGGCTTGGCGGTGGTGGCCGAGGAACTGCGTCCCGGGCTCTGAGTAATGGTCATGTTCCGAACTCTAAGAAGGGGCAGTGACAACTACACCCGTGTAGTTCCACCAGTGTAGGCCCGAACGTCCGTTCGTGCAAGCATAGGAAAGAACAGGCCGGATTGAGCGCTCGGTCCTACGCTGCGAACGGTGCCCCCGGAAACAAAACGTCTCTCGCTGCGCGACCTGTGGCGCTTCATGGCGCCCTACTTGCGCGCCAACCGGGGACTGCTGTGGCTTCTCGGGGCGTGCCTCGGCGCCGGGCTGGCGCTCACTCTCGCGGGCCCCCTTCTGCTCCGGCGCTTCATCGATCTGAGCCTGGGCGGCGGTCCGGAGGCCAACCTCACCGGAATTGCGGCCGCGTTCCTGCTCATCGCCCTAGCCACTCAGGGCGTCGGAATAGCGACCGCTTGGATCGCGACCGACCTGTCATCGCGAACTACAAACCGACTCCGGTCCGAGCTGACCGACCACGTGCTCTCGCTCGACATGTCGTTCCACCGACGCACGCCGCCCGGCGAACTGATCGAGCGGGTCGACGGCGACGTCGGCTCCCTGGGCGTACTCCTGGGCAACTTCGTCCCGCAAATGATCCAGGAGGCGCTGCTGCTGATCGGAGTACTGGCGCTGCTGTGGGGCATCGATCCACGACTCGGCGGAGCCCTCACCGCCTATGCCGTCGTTGCAGTCGTGGTCCTCTCCCGCCTACGTCACCTCGGCGTGCGGGCGTGGGAAGACAGCCGCGAGACCGCAGCGAAGTCACGGGGTTTCGAAGAGGAGGCGCTCGGCGCCACCGAGGATGTCCGGCCCAACGGCGCCAGCCAACACGTCGTCCTCCGCTTTCTCGAACTGAACCGTCGTGTCTTTTGGGCGGCGCAGAAGGCGGTCCTCTTCTCCGGCACCACGACCGTCACCGGACTCACCCTCTTCGGAATCTCACAAGCCGGCGCCCTCGCCCTCGGCGCGTGGTTGCTGGCCCGCGGCGAAATCACCATCGGAACCGTCTACTTACTCGTGCAGTACACCGCCTACCTCTCCGGCCCTATCGACGGGTTCACCTTCCGGGTGCGATACCTGCAGCAGGCGACGGCGGCGGTCAACCGTGTCGTCCGCCTGTCCGAAACTCGCTCGGCGCTTGAAGCGCCGGCACATCCGATCCCCGTGCCGATGGGTCCCCTCGACGTGACCTTCGACTCCGTGACGTTCTCCTACGACGGCGATGAACCCGTCTTCCGCGACCTCACCCTCGAGATACCAGCCGGCCGGATCCTCGGCCTGGTCGGCCGCACCGGCAGCGGCAAGACCACCCTCGCCCGCCTCGTCGCCCGACAATACGACTGCGATGCTGGCCAAGTCCGACTTGGCGGGACACCGGTGACCCAGTTCGATCTCGACGAACTGCGCTCCCGCATCGCAGTGGTGACCCAGGAAGTGCAGTTGTTCTCCGCGTCGATCCGCGACAACCTCAGCCTGTTCGGCGACTGCGACGACGCCGAGTTACTCCAAGCACTCGATGCGGTCGGTCTCCGAACCTGGCTCACCGGTCGACCCGCGGCGCTCGACGCCGAGCTGGACCCGCGCTCGCTCTCCGCCGGCGAGGCTCAACTGCTCGCTCTGGCTCGCTCGCTCTTGCGCGATCCCGGCCTCGTCCTGCTCGACGAGGCGTCAGCGCGACTCGACCCGCTTACCGAGCACAGGCTGCAAGACGCGATCGGCCGGCTGGTGGCCGGACGGACTGCCATCGTGATCGCCCACCGGCTCTCCACGCTGGACCGGGTCGACGACATCGCGGTTCTGGAAGGCGGCCGCCTCGTCGAGCACGGTCCCCGGGAGGACCTCGTGAACGACCGGACATCGGCCTTCTCGCGACTCTTGTCGACCTATCGCAACGAGGTTCTGGCATGACTTCGGCCCAAACCTCAGATGGCGCCGCGCCCGAGGAAGACGCCACTGTCCAGCAGTCGGAAGAAGAACTGCTCCGCAAGCCCCACCAGAGCGTGCCTGGCGCGGTCTGGTCGCTCATTCGCGCCAACAAAGGCATGTGGGCGACGTCCGCGCTCACCGCGAGCGTCCTCTACTACGTCTTCCCGCTCTTCCCCGGACTCGTATTCAAGGTCGTCCTCGACCGCCTGGCCGATCTGCCGGTGCTCGATACCCAACTGGCGAAGTGGCTGCTTCTCTTGGCCGGCATCTATGCCATCCGCGGGGCCACGCTGCTCATCGCATCCGTGGCCGAACACGGGTCGGTCATCGCGGCGGGAATTCTCATCCGGCGGAATCTGCTGGCCGGGATTCTTCGGCGCCCGGCGGCCCGAGCGTTGCCGGAGTCCACCGGCGACGCCATCGGCCGCTTCACCTACGACCAAGGCCGGGTGACCTCGATCTACACGTGGATCGCTGACCCGATCGGCCAGGGCATCGCCTTGGTGGCAGCGCTCTACGTCCTGTCCCGCGTATCGATGTCGCTGACGCTCACCGTCGCTCTTCCGGTCTTGCTGGCCGCCGTCATCGCGAATGCCCTAGGCCACCGCGTGCAGGGCGCCCGCGAAGTGCTCCAAAAGGCGCTGGGCGCGCGCTCGAGTGTTCTGGGCGATCTCTTCTCCGGAGTGGCCGCAATCCAACTCGGCGGAGCCCGCGGCGCCGCGGTGGCGCACCTCGACGAGGCCAACGAGAAAGTCCGCAAGGCGACTCTGCGCGACTTGCTCATCAGCGAGTCCATCCAGAGCTTCAGCGCCAACCTCGGCGAGATCGGCACCGCCGCTCTGCTCTTCATGATCGCGGGACGGCTTCGAACCGGCGAGATGTCCGTAGGCGACCTAGCCCTCTTCGTCTCCTACATCGGGCGTCTCGCTGACGTCGGTCGCATGGCGGGCTGGTTCACCGCACAGATCCGCCAGGCCAAGGTCTCGCTCGTTCGTCTCGCCGAGATGGTGCCCGAGGAAGAACCGGCCGTGATCACCCGCAAGTCGCCGCTTTATCTCCGCGGCGCGCTTCCGGCAACAGACGCTCCAAGCAGGCCGCCGTCCGACGCGCTCCAGTCGCTGGAGGTCGAGGGCTTGACGTGTATGCACGGCGAGTCCGGTTCGGGCGTCCACAACCTCGACTTATCGCTGCGCCGCGGAACGGTGACCGTGGTGACCGGCGAAGTCGGAGCCGGAAAGACGACGCTTCTCCGCGCCGTGCTCGGACTACTTCCCACGCAGGCGGGAGAAGTGCGTTGGAACGGCGAGACCGTCGAGCCAGCTTCGCAGCTGGTCCCCCCGCGCGTCGCCTACTCGCCGCAAGTCCCCCGCTGCTTCACCGCCACGCTTGCCGAGAACATCCGCCTCGGCTTCCCCGCCGACGACGAGGCGGTGCGAACGGCTCTGGAATCGGCAGTGATGGAGGACGACCTCGCCCAGCTCCCCGACGGCCTGTTGACCGAGGTGGGCCCGCGCGGACTCCGGCTCTCCGGTGGCCAGCTGCTGCGCACCGCCGCGGCTCGGATGTTCGTCCGTCGCCCGGAGCTCATGGTGGTCGACGACCTGTCATCCGGACTCGACGTTGACACCGAAGCCGAGCTGTGGCGCCGACTCCGAGCGGCAGGGGGTACATGGCTCATCGTGTCCCACCGCCCGGCCGCGCTCGCGCTGGCCGATCAGGTCGTGGTCCTGAAAACCGGACGAGTGGTGGCGGCGGGTCCACCGAGCGAGCTCAGCTCACATCCCTTCGTTGCCCACATCAACTCGGGCGCGCCCGCGACCACATCGGCCGGATGATCCAGATCGACCGACTCCTCCTACGCCAGTGGCG
>JAHWKP010000138.1 GCA_019347775.1 Actinomycetota bacterium
TTGCTGGCTGCCAGTCGCAGCGTCACGCCGTCGGGATCGTCAAGACCTTCGATGACGTAACGCCCGTCCGCGGCCGCTTCGGCGCTGCCAACGACCTCGCCGGAAGGGGCGACGGCCTCGACCACCATCCCGGGCAGTCCTACCTCGCCGTCGTCTATGACCCCGGACTCGCCCCCGCCGCCGCGGCTGAAGTCGAGCCACACCGTGCCGGTGATCGTGCCGTCGGCTGCGGCACGACGGGGCCGCCGGGCCGGGAGCGCGTCCTCGGGCACCTGGGCCGGCGGCAGACCTACGACGGCGAAGTCGGTCTCGGACCCGGCGAGGTCACGGACGCGCGTCCCGGGATAGGGCGCCGGCTCGCGGAAGGGATCGACGACGGTCGTGAGCATGGCGTTGGCTAGTCCGCGGTCGGGGTCGTGCTCGTACACGAGGCGGAAGATCACCCCTGCGGCCAGGAACGAGATCGCCATCGGCATGAACACCGCCGTCTTGAACGCCACCGACCAGCGCACGCGCTCCGTCAGCACGGCGAAGATCAGGCCGAGGGCGGTCACCACCGACGGGGCGACGACCACCCAGATGACGTTGTTGCGGAGGGCGATGAGTGTTCTCGGATTCGTGAACACCCGGCTGTAGTTGTCGATCCCGATGAAGGAGTCGCCACCTCGGTCGAAAAGACTGCGAATGACGGTGAAGACGATGGGATAGGCCACCAGCGCGCCGAGCAGCACCGCGGCCGGCAGGAGGAACAGCAGCGTTCCCCACCCCGGTCGCCCCCGGCGGCGAGGGGCGACCGCGATCGCGGTCGCCCCTCCCCCACTGGCGGTCGTCACCCGACGGTCACCGGATCGGCGCCTCTGTTTGCTCGCTTACTGGAAAGCTGTGGCCGCGGAGGCTTCCAGCTGCTCGGTGATGGTGTCGACCTGCGAGGGATTCCTCAAGAAGTCCTGCAACAGCTTCCACATCCCCTGGCCGGCCGTGCCACCGAAGGCGGCCGGTTGCAGGTCCGACAGGTCGAAGCGGAAGGTCTCGGCACCGACAAGCTCTTCAGCCGAGCGGCGGGTGATGTCGTCGGGATAGACGTCGGCTTCGAGGTTCCGGTTGGGAGAAGTGAAGCCTCCCTGGCTCGCCCATGCTTCGGCCGCTTCCGGGGTGGCCAGGAACTCGATAAGCGCCCTTCCCTGTTCCGTGTCGTCCATCAGGACGGCGACGTCACCACCGCCGACAATGGCGGCGCCGCTGTCATCGATCTCGGGGAACGGGAAGAAGTCGGCGCCTTCACCGAGTTCGGCGTCGGTCTCCGCGGTGATCACGCCGGCGACGAAGTCACCTTCGTAGACCATCGCTGCATCCTCCTCGGAGAACACGGTAGTCACCGAGCCCGGGAAGTCAGTCTCGAGGGCGCCGTTGGTGCCACCGGCGAGCCAGTCCGTCTCGCCGAAGATCTCGGCCAGCCGGGTCAGCGCGGTCTTCACACTCGGGTCCGTCCAGGGGATCTCGTGGTTGGCGAGCTGGTCGTACTCTTCGGGTCCCGCGGTGCGCAGGTAGACGTTCTCGAACCAGTCGGTGAGCGTCCAGCCGTCACCGCCGCCGATCGAGAAGGGCGTGGTGCCGGCATCCGCCAGCGTCTCGGCTACCTCCAACAGGTCCTCCCAGGTCTCGGGGGGCTCCACGCCAGCGCTCTCGAAGGCCGGTGGCCGATACCAGATGGTGGACTTGTTGGCCGCCTTGAACCACACGCCGTACAACTGGTCGTTGACCGTGCCGAGCTCGCGCCAGACCTCGGCGTAGTTCTCGTCGACCGCTTCGCCCGCGATTTCCTCGATGGGCTGGAGCGCATCCTGTTCGACGAGGTCATTGAGCAAACCGGGCTGCGGGAGGATGGCCACATCGGGCGGGTCCCCGCCGGCGATGCGAGAGCCAAGCACGGTGGCGATGTCGTCCCCCGTGGACGTGAAGCTGGTCTCGATGTCGGTCTCCTGCGTGAAGGCGTCGAGGACCTCCTGGAAGGCGGCCTGCTCGTCGCCGCTCCAGACGGCCGCTATCTCTACGGTGCCGCCGACGCCGTCTCCACCTCCACCGCCGGCCCCCTCGTCGTCTCCGTCGCCACAGGCGGTGAGCAGGAGCATCAGTGCGGCCAGCAGTGCCGGCCAGCGCATGGATTGTCTCATGTGGGTTGGTTCCTTTCAGTTGGTCGGTTCGTGTCGGCGTTGGATTGCGTGAGGCTGCGGCCCGTCTGCGGGTCGAAGAGGTGCAGGCGGGCCACGTCGACCGTCAACTCGATGCGCTCGCCCGCCTTGGCACCCGTACGCGGGTCGCAACGGGCGACGATGGTCGAGAGGGCGGAGCTGGCGTCGCGCTCGAGCAGGTCGAGTGCGCCCGCATCGGCCGCCAGCTCCTTGGTGTCGTCGGTGACGACCGGGGCGGCGTCGATGGTGGCATGGACAAAAACGTCGGAGCCCAATGCCTCGGTAAGCACGACGTCGCCCACGAGCCGGGGGCCTGACGTGGTGGCGGACGCCGTCGCCAGCGAGGCGTCGTCGAGATCCTCGGGGCGGATGCCCGCGACGATCTTCTGGTCGACGAACGCCTTGAGGGCAGCCGTGGGCAGCACGTCGAGTTGCTGGGAGCCGAGGCGCAGGACAATGCCGCGGTCCGTGCTCACCACTGAGGCCTCCAGGAGGTTCATGGCGGGCGAGCCGATGAAGCCGGCCACAAAGAGATTGTCGGGGTTGTCGTAGAGGTGCTGGGGTGGCCCCACCTGCTGCAGCTCGCCGCGCTTCATGACGGCGACTCGGTCGCCGAGGGTCATGGCCTCGGTCTGGTCGTGAGTGACGTAGACGGTGGTGACGCCGAGATCCTGTTGGATGCGGGCGATCTCCGAGCGCATCTGGACGCGGAGCTTGGCGTCGAGGTTGGACAAGGGCTCGTCCATCAGGAACACCTGCGGGCGGCGCACGATGGCGCGGCCCATGGCGACCCGCTGGCGTTGGCCGCCGGAGAGATTGCGGGGCTTGCGGTCCAGGTGATCGGTGAGTCCGAGGATGCGAGCCGCTTCCTCGGTGCGGGCCTTGATCTCGTCCTTGGGGAGCTTGCGCAGCTTGAGTCCGAATCCGATGTTGTCGGCCACTGTGAGGTGGGGATACAGGGCGTAGCTCTGGAACACCATGGCCACGTCGCGGTCGCGCGATGGCAGATCGTTGACCACCATCTCGCCGATGCGGATCTCTCCCTCGGTGATGTCCTCGAGGCCGGCCAGCATGCGCAACGCGGTGGTCTTGCCACAGCCCGACGGGCCCACGAGGACGAGCAACTCGCCGTCTCCAACCACGAGGTCGAGGTCGCGAACAGCCCTCGTGCCATCCGGGTAGCGCTTGCCCACTCCGTCGAACACGACTTCGGCCATTACCCCTGTTCCTACTCTGCCTGCCTAACAAGCGCAAAAGAGATGGCGCGATCCGGGCGGCTAGGACAGCCGGATCGGGCAGGATCGTAGATAAGTTGTCGGACGTGGTTGATTGCTTCTGGCAGTTTCAGATCGGGACCTGACGGCGGTGTCCTCAGACAGCCTGGACCTGGAAAAGATCGAGGCCGAGCGGGAGCGGATCCGTGCGACCTGGCTGCGGCCGTCTGAGGTCCGTACCCCGTCGACTGCGCGAGGCGTACACCACATGGCCCTGTTGTCGTCCGACGTCGAGCGGACCGTTCGCTTCTACCAGGAGGTGCTCGGGTTCCCTCTCACTGACATTTTCGAGAACCGCGACTACCCGGGGTCGAACCACTTCTTCTTCGACATCGGCCACGGCAACCTGCTCGCCTTCTTCGACTTTCCCGATCTCGGCCTCGCCCCCTACGCCGAAGTACTGGGCGGACTGCATCATGTCGCCATCTCGATGACCCCCGATGAGTGGGATCGCGCCAAGGCCCGACTCGACGAGGCCGGCGTCGCGTACCAGTCCGAGAGCGGCACGTCGATCTACTTCAGGGATCCCGACGGGGCCCGGCTGGAGCTGATCGCCGATCCGCTAGGCGAGATGTACGGGACGAAGGTCGGCTGACCGGTTCGGAAGCTGGTTAGGCGTCGGCGACGAGCGCCCTGACTTCGGCGAGGCGCTCGAAGGAGGCGAGCACATCGGCCTGGTCGTCGGCCAGATGCCGCACAAGTACATCGGTGAAACCCATCTCGGCCAAGCGCCGGAACTCGTCGGCGACGCGCTCGGGTCCGCCGATGATCAGCACGTCGGGGTTCAGGCCGCGGTAACCCGCGGCGACGACCGGTTCGGAGACCCGCCGGGCGTCGGCGTCGTCGCTGCCCACGTGGATGTCGCGCCGGACCGCCATAACCAGTGGGTTCGTGCCGTGGTTCTCGCACGATTCGCGATAGAGGCGGACCTGCCCGGCGAGGTCCTCGGCCTTTGCGTAAGGGCCGGCGAGCCAGGCGTCGCCCAGCCGGGCCGCCCGGTCGAGGGCCGGTGGCGCGCCGCGCCAGAAGAGGCCGTGGTGGACGAGCACGGCGTCGGCCTCCTCGTCCAGCGCCCGCTCGAACAGCGCGCGCTGGGCGCTGACCCCGGTCACCACCGTGGCGACGTCCTCCCGCCCGGGCACCTGCACCCCGTTGGGCCCGAAGTCATGGAAGGCGGGCGCGCGCAGCAGCTCGTCGAGGTGGGCGGCGATCTCGGTCAGCGTGGCCACGGTCTGCATCGTGCCACGAGTCCTTGGAGTCCAGCGCCCG
>JAHWKP010000139.1 GCA_019347775.1 Actinomycetota bacterium
AGTTCCTCGACCGGCTTGGACTTGGCGCTCATGATCCCCTTGAAGTTGGGATAGCGGGGCTCGACGACACCCGCCGTCACCGTCACCAGGCACGGCAGTGGACACGTGACGTCGTCGTAACCGGCTTCGGTCTGACGTTGCACCTTGACCTGCGAGCCGTCGACCTCGATGTGCTTGGCGAAGCTGACCGACGGCAGCCCCATCAGCTCGGCCACCTGCACCGGTGTCGTGCCGGTGTATCCGTCGGTCGACTCCGTGGCGGCCAGGATCAGATCCGCCCCGGCGCGCCCCAGCGCGGCGGCCAGCACCTTGGCCGTACCGAGCGCGTCCGTGCCAACCAGAGCGTCGTCAGAGACGAGGATCGCCTTCTCGGCTCCCATGGCCAGGGCCGTCCGCAATCCGCTGGTCTCGTTGTTGGGCGCCATGGACACCAGGCTCACCTCGCCACCTCCGGAGGCGGCCACGAGCTGGAGGCCCATTTCCACGCCGTACATGTCGGAGTCGTCGATGACGAGCTTGCCTTCGCGGACCAACGTCTTGGTCTCCGGGTCGAGCTTGCCCGGCAGATTGGGGTCGGGAATCTGCTTCACGCAGACAGCAACGTTCATGGGGGGTGATACTGGCACTAACTTCCGAACGTGATGTCCGACGGTGGAAGCCCAGCAGACCCCAAGGTCCCAGAGGTGCACCTCGGTGTTCCGGCGACCCCCGAGTTCGTCCGGCTGGCTCGGGTGACCGCGACCGGCCTGGCCAGCCGAGCCGGATTCAGCATCGACGAAGTCGAGGACCTGCGTCTCGCCATCGACGAGCTCTGCTTCACCCTCATCGGCGCTAAGGGCCGTCCCGGTCAGCTGGCCCTCCGATACCGCCTCGACGGCAGCGCCCTCGAAGTCGTGGGAGCGGTCAACGGAACCGAGGGCGTGGTCCCCCACCTGTCGGAGTGGTCGGACAAGATCCTCGATGCCCTCGTCGACGAACACGAGATGGGGCCGTCTCAGGGCGATGACGACACGCACCGATTCCGGATGCTGAAGCGGGCCGGGTAGTCCGATGGCGGTCGACCCGGAGCGGCGGGCCGAACTACGTGAGCAGTTCGAGGAATTCGCCAGCACTCGCGCCCCCGAGGTGCGGGCTTCCCTCATCGAAGCCCACATGGGCCTGGCCGAGTACCTCGCCCGGCGTTTCGGCAACCGGGGTGAACCCCTCGACGACCTCATCCAGGTCGCCTCGATTGGTCTCGTCAAGGCCGTCGACCGCTTCGACCCCGAGCGGGCGGTGGAGTTCTCCACCTACGCCACCCACACCATCGTCGGAGAGCTCAAGCGCCACTTCCGCGACAAGGGCTGGGCGGTGCGGGCGCCCCGGCGCATGCAGGAGCTGTATCTGCGAATCGGCAAGATCGTGTCCACCGCCAGCCAGGAATTGGGCCGTTCGCCGACCGTGGCCGAGATCGCCAAGGAAGCCGAGGTCACCGAGGAAGAAGTCTTGGAGGCTCTGGAGGCCGGTCAGGCCTACCGCTTCTCGTCCCTCGATGCCCCCGGCGGCAGTAACGACGACGACGAGGGCGACGGAGTGATCGCCCAGCTGGGCGAGGAGGAGCCGGGCCTGGCCGATGCCGAGCGACGGGCGACGATGGATCCGCTCCTCGCCACTCTGCCCGAACGCGAGCAGATGATCCTGAGGCTGCGGTTCTACGAGGACCTCACCCAGTCGGAAATAGCGGAACGGCTCGGGATCAGCCAGATGCACGTGTCGCGCCTGCTGTCCCGCAGTCTCGCCAAGCTCCGCAACCAGGCTGCGGACGAAACCTGAGAGCCGGTCGCGCTGCTCCTGCACCTGATCGTCAACCCGACGGCCTCGTCGGTCACCCCGCGGGCGCGCATCGTCATCGGCAAGGCTCTCGGCGCGGACGCTGAGGTCAAGGTCAACACCACCAACCGTCGCGGTCACGCCACCGACTTAGCCGGCCAAGCCGTCTCTGCCGGAGCCGACTCCGTCGTCGTACTCGGCGGCGACGGGACCTTGAACGAGGTGGCGTGCGCTCTCGCCGGAACCGAGGTCCGGCTCGGTGTGCTCCCAGGTGGGTCGACCAACGTGTTCGCCCGATCGCTGGGGATGTCCGACGATCCGGTGGAGGCGACGAGCCAGTTACTCGACGCCCTCGACGACATGCCGGCCCACGAACATCACGTCAGCCTCGGGATCGTCAACGGGCGCCACTTCGTGTTCCACACCGGGATCGGCTTCGACGCCGCCGTCGTCAAGCAGGTGGAGAAGAAGGGCCACCTCAAACGATGGGCCGGCCACCCGCTGTTCGTCTGGGCCGCCTTCCGGACGTGGGCGACTTATGACCGGCGGGCTCGATTCCACGTGACCCTGGCCAATCAGACGCCTCAGCCCAGCCCGTTCACTGTCATTCTCAACAAGAATCCGTACACCTATCTCGGCGAGCGACCCATCAACATCGCCCCGACCGCCGACTTCGACACCGGATTCTCTGTGGCGTGCTTCCGTTCGCTCGCGCTGTTGCCCACTATGGCGACAGCAGGTCGGGCCCTGCTCGGCCAAGCGGGCTTACAGACGGGCAAGTCGATCGAGGTCAGCCACGGCGTCGGGCACGTCACCATCGAGTCCGAAGAACCCTTCCACTACCAGGTCGACGGCGACTACATCGGCACAGAAACTCGTCTTCGCATCGAGCACCGTCCCGCTTCGCTGTGGGTTCTGCAGCCCGGACACGCGGTGGGAATGGCCCCGGCCGACCGGCTCTAGTTCCTCCCGCGGGGCAATGGCGGGTGCTCTTCCAGAATCACCGGCACCGTCAATTCCACTTCGACGCCCGCGCCCTCGGGATTGCCATGGAAGCGCAGGACCCCGCCCAACTGCGTGGTCACGAGGTGCTTGATGATGGAGATTCCCATGCTCGCGGTGGTGTCGCTGGAAAAGTCTTTCGGCAACCCCACGCCGTTGTCGCGGACCTTCACCGTCAGCGCCTCGCCGTCGTTGTGCAGATGCACGACCACTTTGGGATCGTCGATGACATGGCTCTCGGGGAAGGCGTGTTCCACCGCGTTCTGAAGAAGCTCGGTGAGCACCACCGCCATCGGCGTCGCGATCTCGGCCGGAACCGAGCCCGCGTCTCCCGACGCCGAGAAGTCGACCGGCTGCCCGGTGACGCTGTCGCGGGCCGAGCGAAGGATCCACTCCAGGATCTCGCCTAGCGGCACCACCTCGTTCACGTCCCTCGAGAGGATTTCGTGCACCAAGGCGATCGATCGAATCCTGCGGTCGGCCTCCTCCAAGGCGGCCCGAGCGTTGGCATTGGACAGCCGCCGCGACTGAATGCGTAACAACGACGAGATCGTCTGCAGGTTGTTCTTCACCCGGTGGTGGATCTCGCGGATGGTCGTGTCCTTATCAAGCAGCAACCGGTCCCGACGGCGGATGTCGGTGACGTCGCGCAGGAGCACCAGGGCACCGGTCACGGTTGCGTGTTCGAGCAGCGGAATGCACCGCGTCAACACCGTGACCGACGACTTGCCGGTCAGATCTGCGGTCACGGGGTGGCCCGTCGCGAAGGCTCCGGCGACCGCGGTTTCGTCCGCACCGAGCTCATCGAGGCGCATACCTTCCGGGTTCGAGTGGATTCCGAGCCGGTGCAGGGCGTTCACCGCATTGGGTGAGGCGTATTCGATCCGCCGGCCCCGGTCCAGCACGACCACACCGTCACCAACGCGAGGAGCTTCCTCGTGCCCGGCCTCGTCGGCCGGGTAGGGGAACTCGCCTCGCGTGATCATCCCGGCCAGCCGGGCGAAGGTGGCCGCGTAAACCCGCTCGAGGTCACCCGGTGAGCGACCGATCAGCAGCTCGGCCTCGCGCGACAGAACGGCCACCATCTCGGCTTCTCGGGGACCGGCTGCAGCATCGGCACGATGACGTACCGGAATGCACTGCACCCGCGCCGGAGCGGTGGACCCGAAGACGACCTGCTCGCCGTCGACGACCTCGCCCCGCTCCCAAGCCTCGGCTACGAGGGGACGCTCCTTCTCATCGGTGATGCGACCGACGAGGTCGCCCCAGTGCAGAGTCCTCGCGGACGTGGGCCGCATCTGCCCGAGGACCACGAAGCGACGGAGTCCTTCCTCGGAGCGGCCCGCCGGCGCGAAGAGCAGCAGGTCCGAAAAGCACAGGTCGGCGAGCATTCCCCACGCCGCCATGAGGCGCTGAAGGTGGGCGGCCTGCGCGGGCGTCAGCTCCGCGCTCGCCTGCGCCGAATCTGCCGGAGAAAGATTCACGCCTTACGTATCAGTGTGATTCCGTCGCGGACGGTTAGGACGACGTTGACTACTCGGGGGTCGTTAGCCACGAGGTCGTTGAACTCGCGGATGGCGACGGTGTCGGCCTCCTGGTCGTCAGGATCGATCACCCGGCCGCTCCACAGCGTGTTGTCGGCCAGGAGGAGACCGCCGGGGCGGAGCCGGGGCAGCAGCGCCTCGTAGTAGTCGAGGTAGCCCTCCTTGTCGGCGTCGACGAAGGCGAAGTCGAACACCGTCGCATCGGGGAGGCCCCGGATCGTGTCGAGCGCAGGTCCGAGGACCAGTTCGATCCGCTCGGCCACGCCGGCGTCCTCCCAGGCCTGCCGGGCGATGGCCGTCCACTCCTCGCTCAGGTCGCAGCACAGCAGCCGGCCCTCGGGGCCCATGCCCCGGGCCACGGCGAGCGCGGAGGTC
>JAHWKP010000013.1 GCA_019347775.1 Actinomycetota bacterium
CAGAGTGAGCAGGGGTGCCCAGGCGATCCACTCCGGCGGATGGACGTCGTGAATGTGGGCCCCGGTGAACTCCTCCTTGGGAATGCCGAACGCGGTGCGCTGGTACATCCAGAGCAGATACCCGGCGGCGAGCACGGTTCCGATGGCGGCCACGACCATGAACCCCCGGAAAAGACCGGCGCTCAGGCCTTCGGCCGGGTTGTAGGCAGACAGGATGGCGGGGAACTCTCCCCAGAATCCGGCCAGCCCCGGCAGGCCCAGCGACGCCATGGCGCAGTAGCCGAGGATCCAGCCGAGTCGGGGCGCCTGAACTAGGAGCCCACCCAGGCGGGCGATCTCACGGGTGCCGAAGCGCTCCTGGATGGAGCCGGCCAGGAAGAACAGCATCCCTGTGATGAGGCCATGGGAGACCATGCCGAATACGGCCGCGTTGATGCCGTAGTCGGTGAGGGTCGCGATGCCGAGCATCACGAACCCCATATGGGCCACGGAGGAGAAGGCAATCAACCGCTTCAGGTCGCGCTGGGCGAGACATCCCAGGGCGCCGTAGATGATGCCGATGACAGCCAGTCCTCCGATCCACGGAGCCCACGCCTGCGCACCCTCCGGCAGGATCGGCAGGGCGATGCGCACGAAGCCGTAGGTGCCGAGCTTCAGCATGACGGCCGCCAGCACGACCGAGCCGACCGTCGGCGCCTCGGTGTGAGCGTCCGGAAGCCAGGTGTGGAACGGGAACATCGGAACCTTGATGGCGAAGCCCATGAAAAGTCCGCCGAAGATCAGGATCTGGGTGCCCCGGGCGATCGACGACCCGCTGGCGATGAGCTCAGGAATGTCGAAGGTGTTGCCCCCCAGGAAGAAGAGGCCCAGGAAGCTCAGGATCATCAACGCCGAGCCGAACAACGTGAAGAGGAAAAACTTGATCGCTGCGTACTGGCGGTTCGGACCGCCCCACACGCCGATCATGAAGTACATCGGCAGCAGCACCAGCTCGAAGAAGACGAAAAACAGGATCAGGTCGTGAGCCACGAAGGTGCCGTTCATCCCGGTGGCGAGAACCAGCAGCAGCGCCAGAAAGGCCTTCGGATTGTGGGGCTCGGGGAAGTGGTCCCAGGAGTAGATGACGCACAGCAGCGTGATCAACATCGACAGGAGGAGCAGCGGCAGCGAGATGCCGTCGAGGGCGACGTGGTAACGGCTGCTGATCACGTCGATCCAGGGCACGTTCACGTCGAACTGCAGGACCCCCGCACTTCGGTAGTTGAAGGCAGTTAGTAGCCAGACTCCGACCATCGACGTCGCGCCGGCGGTGAGGAAAGCGACGGCCTTGATGGCGGTCTCCGACTCCCTCGGGATCAGCAGGATGAGGGCGGCTCCCACCAGCGGCAGGAATACCGCCAGGGTCAGCGCCCACGATTCGAACCCGTTCATCAGAGCCTTCCTCCTAGATGGTGACGACGATCAGGACCACGGCAAAGATGGCCGCGGCAGCGAAGAAAACGGCGGCGTACTGCTGCACGCGGCCGGACTGGATGGTGCGAAGGAACCCGCCGCCGGCGCCGGTGCCGGCGGCCGAGGCGTTGATGGCGCCGTCGACCATGCCCTGGTCGACGATGTCGTATACGAAGTTGCCGCCACGCCGGGCGGCGATCCCGATTCCGTTGACCACCCCGTCGATCACGTTCTGGTTGGTCCAGTAGGCGGCGCGGGCGATGGGGCCCTTTATGGAACCGACGATGGCCCCGGTGTAGAGGTGGTCGAGGTAGTAGCGATTGAGCAGGAAGGTGTACCCGGCGCGGGCCGTCGAGTTACGCGTCGTGATGCCATGGGGGCCGACGTTGCGCGCGTACCAAGCGGCCGCCAGGCCGATGCCGACGAGTGCGACGAGGGTCGACATGAGGGCGATGCCGGGCGAGAAGGCATGGTGCTCCACGCCGGCCGCGAGGGTCACGGCGTTGTTGGTCCAGTCCCCGAACAGACCCACACCCGGGGCGTTCAGGAATCCGGCCACGGCGGCGAGCACGGCGAGTCCGATCAGCGGCACGGTGATGGCCGGCGGAGATTCGTGGGGGTGGGCCTGACCTCGGTATTCGCCGAAGAAGGTGAGCCACACGCAACGGGTCATGTACGCCGCCGTCATTCCGGCACCGAGCACGCCCATCCAGAACATGATCGGGTACCCGCCGGCCGAAGCGCCGGTGAGGATCTCGTCCTTCGACCAGAAACCTGCGAGCGGCGGAATACCTGCGAGCGCGATGGAGCCGACCATGAAGGTCTTGAAGGTCGTGGGCATGAACCTGCGCAGGCCACCCATCTCGCGCATGTCGAAGGTGCCCACGGCGTGGCTGACCGACCCGGACCCGAGGAACAGCAGCCCCTTGAACATGGCGTGGGTAAAGAGGTGGAACACACCAGCGGTCCAAGCGCCGACGCACAGTGCCATCACCATGTAGCCCAGCTGGCTGACGGTCGAATAGGCCAGCACCCGCTTGATGTCGGTCTGCACGAACGCCAGCAGGGCGGCGATCACCACGGTGACGCCGCCGATCACGGCGCCGAGGTTCACGCCTCCTGCCGCGATGTTGAAGCCCTCCCAGAACACGCCGTAGACCCGGGCGACCAGATACACACCGGCCACGACCATGGTGGCGGCGTGGATAAGCGCTGACACCGGGGTGGGCCCGGCCATGGCGTCCGGCAGCCAGGTGTGCAGCGGGAACTGAGCGCTCTTTCCGATGACGCCGCAGAAGAGGGCGACCGCACCGACCGTGAGCAGGCCCTGGCTGATCTGACCATTGAGGGCGGCGTCGTTGAGGGTGGCGATGTCGAAGGTCTGACCGGCGGCGAAGAAGAGGATCGCGATCCCGACCAGTAGGCCGATATCGCCCGTGCGCGTAGTGAAGAAGGCCTTGAGGGCGGCGCTGGAGTTCTCCTGCTTCTCCCACCAGTGCCCGATCAGCATGAACGAACAGAGGCCCATCGCCTCCCATCCGAACAACAGCAGCAGGGTCGTGGAGGCGGTGACCATCACCAGCATCCCGGCCGTGAACAGGCTCAACCCCGCGAAGTAGTGCGTGATCCGGGGGTCATCGGCCATGTAGTTGGTGGAGAAGACGTGGACGGCCAACGCGATGGTGGTGACCACGAACAGCATCGCCACCGCGAGACCGTCGATGTGGATCCCCACCTTGATGTCGATCGGGCCGTTGGAGAACCAGGTGACCTCTCGTCGAACCGGTTCTCTCACGGCGTCGTGGGCGCCCTCGGCCGGGCCATGGGCACCCTCGTCGGCCTCCGCGGTGTGGCCTGGTTGGGCGCCTTCCTCCCCGTGACCGGCCTCGGCGGGCGCCGCCGCGTGTGCGGCCTCGACCTCGAGAGTCGCCGGCCTGGCGATCCACTCGCCGACGGCCACCAGTGACAAGCCGAAGGCGAGGGCGACCGCGGCTACGCCGACCCATGCGCCGCCGCTGGGAAGGCGCTTGCCGAAGAAGAGGATGACGAAGAAGGAGACGACCGGCAGCGCGGGGATGACCCAGGCGTTCTCGAGCATCCTCAGCCCTTCATCATGTCGAGTTCGGAGACATCGACCGATTGGCGGTTGCGGTAGATCAGAAGCACGATCGCCAGGCCGACGCCCACTTCGGCGGCAGCCACGGCGATCACGAATAGGGCGAAGACCTGACCGGCCACCGTGTCGTGGAAGGCGCCGAAGGCGACCAAATTGATGTTCACGGCGTTGAGGATCAGCTCGATCGACATGAGCACGAGCACCGCGTTGCGTCGCGCCAGCACGCCGTAGACGCCGATGCAGAACAGCACGGCCGCGAGCGCCAAAAACTGGTTCAAGATCATCGGCGGCTCACTCTTTCCTGGCCAGCACGATGGCACCGACGAGGGCGGCGAGCAGCAGGACGGAGATGATCTCGAACGGGATCAGGTACTGCACGAAGATCGAGTCGCCGACCATCCCTGTGGTGCCGACTCGCTGGGGTTCGAGAATCGCTCGGCCGAAGGCGTCGAACTGCGACCAGAGGAGTACGCCGAGCAGCATGACGGCGACGACGGCCGCCAACACCTTCTGGTCGTTGTCCAGATTCGCGGTCTTGCCGATCGGGGCCCGGGTGAGCATGAGGCCGAACAGGAAGAGCACGACCACCGCACCGATGTAGACGAGGACCTGCGTCACGGCGGCGAACTCTGCTGCCAGCAGGATGAAGATCCCTGCGACACCACCCAGCACCACCACCAGATAGAGGGCGGCGTGCACGACGTTCTGCGCGGTGACCACCCGTATGGCGGCCAGCCCCATCACCGTGGCCAGCATCCCGAAGAACAGGTTCTGAACGATCACTTTTTGGCGGCCGCTCCTACCTCGAGAGGAGGCGGCTCCGGAACGCTGCCCATCCACTCGCCCAACTTGTCCTTGTCGTGGAGCAGTTCGGCGATGGACACCGAGGAGTACTCGTACTCAGGGCTCCAGAAGAGGGCGTCGAACGGGCAGACCTCGACGCAGATCCCGCAGTACATGCACAGGGCGTAGTCGATGTCGAACCGGTCCAATAGGAAGACCGTGCGGGGCTTGCCGCCTTCCCGCCTCGGCGGAGCCTTGTCGCCGTGGCCCTCGATGTAGATGCACCACACCGGGCACTCTCGGGCACACAGCATGCAGACAGTGCAGTTCTCCTCCTTGAGGGCGATCACGCCACGCGCCCGGGTCGGCGGGGCCTCCTTGACGTGGGGGTACTGCACAGTCACTGCCGGCTTGAGCATG
The DNA here is from genome assembly GCA_019347775.1 of Actinomycetota bacterium. Taxonomy (GTDB): domain Bacteria; phylum Actinomycetota; class Acidimicrobiia; order Acidimicrobiales; family JAHWKP01; genus JAHWKP01. Next base: position 4,772 of record JAHWKP010000013.1, read on the forward strand.
GTCTTGAGCGTCACGCCGAGGCCCTTGACCGCGCCAGGCACCAGACCCATCTACATCACCACCTTGAGTACGGCCGTCACCGCAATGTTCGCAAGCGACAGCGGGATGAGAAACTTCCATGCGAGCGCCTGGAGTTGGTCCTCCCTGAAGCGGGGGAACGTGAAGCGCATCCAGAAGATCAGGAAGGCCACGAACATGATCTTGACGCCGAGCACCGCCGGCCCGGCCAGGTTCGCGAGTAGCCCGTCCGGTAGGAAGGGCACGTACCAGCCGCCCAGGAACAGGGTGGAAGCGATGCCGGCCAGGGCGAACGCGGTACCGAACTCGGCGATGAAGAAGAAGAGGAATCGGAAGCCGGAATACTCGGTCATGTAGCCGGCAACCAGCTCGGACTCGGCGATCGGCATGTCGAAAGGCGTCTGGGTCAGCTCGGCCTGGGCGGCGACGAGGAAGATGACGAATCCGACGAACTGGGTGAAGATAAATGGGTTGCCGATGAGGCCGAAGCCGAAGATCTCACCCTCGGCCTGGGCGGCGACGATGCCCTGCAGGCTAAGGGTCCCGGCCTGGATGACCACGCCGACCACGGCGAGCACGAGCGGTAGTTCGTAGGCGATGAGCTGGCCCGTGGCCCGCAACGCGCCGAGAAGCGAATACTTCGAGCCTGACGACCAGCCCGCCATCAGGATGCCGATGACCGAGACGGAACTGACGGCGAGGGCGAAGAAGATCCCGACGTCGAGATCCTCGACGATGAGATCGGGCCCGGCCGGAATGACCGCGTAGAGGATGAAGGTCGAGACGATGACCACGACTGGTGCCATCGCGAAGACCGCTCGGTCGGCTCTGGCCGGAAAGATGTCCTCTTTCTGGAGGAACTTGCCGGCCTCGGCGAGGACCTGCAGAGAGCCGTGAGGACCCGCTTCCATGGGCCCAAGGCGCGACTGCATGTGCGACATCATCTTGAAGAGGAAGACGTAGACCAGGATCAGCGAGCCGATCGGAATCACCGTGAGGACGGCACCGACCTTGATCGCCGTGGCCTGCCACCAGGCCAGCTCGATGGCTAGAAGGGGGAGAGCGGTCACCTGTCTATGTCACCCAAGATGAAGTAGAGGCTGGCCAGGATCGTGATGACGTCGGGGACGTAGACCCCCTTGAGGAGCCAGGGCAGGATCGACACGTTGTTGAAGCTGGCCGAGCGGATCTTGCACCGGAACGGACCCAGGCCGCCCTGGCTGACGATGTAGTAGCCCATTTCGCCGAGCGGGTTCTCGGTGTGGTGCCAGACCTCGCCGGCCGGCACTTTGATGATCTTGGGGACCTTGCTCATGATCGGGCCGGAAGGCAGACCGTCGAGCAGCTGCTGGACGATCGAGGCGGCCTCGCGAACCTCCTGCAGACGGACCCAGTAGCGGGCGAAGGAGTCACCGTCGGGGTGGGTCCAGACCTTGAAGTCGACTTCCTTCCACGCCAGCGGGGACTCCTCGTCGCGCCGCAGGTCCCAGTCGACGCCCGATGCCCGGATGTTGGCGCCGGACAGGCCGTAGTCGAGGCCGACCGAAGCCGGGATCACTCCGATGCCGCGGGTGCGGGTCTGGAAGATCTCGTTGCCCATCAAAAGGTCTTCGAGCTGGTCGCAGAAGTCGCGAACCTTGCGCATGGCGCCGTGGCACTCGTCGACCCAACCGCGGGGCAGGTCTTCCTTGAGGCCCCCGATGCGGTCGTAGTTCGGATGGAACCGACCGCCGGTGGCAGCCTCCATCAGGTTGAGCACGTACTCGCGGTCACGGAAGGCGTAGAACACCGGCGTCAGGGCGCCGAGCTGCACCCCCATGTCGCCGAGGAACAGTGTGATGTTGGCGATGCGCGCCATCTCGAAAAAGATCGTGCGGATCCACTGGGCACGGGGAGGGGCCTCCACCTCCATCAACTGCTCGGCCCCGAGGATGAAGGGCACCTCGTTGGCGAAGTGACCGAGCCAGTCGATGCGGTTGATCAAGGTCGTCACCTGCGGATAGGTGCGGACCTCCGTGAGCTTCTCGTAACCCCGGTGCATGTAGCCGCAGACGGGCTCAGCCCACACCACTTCCTCGCCGTCGAGGCGCACGACGATGCGGAGAGTTCCGTGAGTGGCGGGGTGCTGGGGCCCGATGTTCAGGACCATTCCCTCGGTCTCGAGTTCGACGTTGATGCGTGAGTCGGCCGCCTGAGCGGCGACGTAGGAGGCCTTCTGCCAGTCCACGGGTGCCGGGTGAGCGGTCAGGCTCATGACGAGGCCGCCTCCTCCTCGGCCGGTTCGTCTTCGCCCGGGATCTGCTCCTTGTCGACCAGGCCGGGCCAGGGCTTGACCTCACGGGCCAGCATCGGGAAGTCCTTACGGAGGGGGTGACCCTCGAATTCGCCCGGCAGGTAAATGTGGCGAAGACCCGGGTGGCCCTCGAAGTTGAACCCGTACATCTCCCACGCCTCACGCTCGTGCCAGTCGGCACCGCGGTAGACCGAAGTGATCGACGGAACCGTCGGATTCTCGTCGTCGAGGTCGGCCTTCAGGGTTATGCCGACGTGGGCTCGCGTGGAGTAGAGCCGGGCGAAGACCTGGAACCGCGTGTCGCCTCCGGCGATACCGGTTTGCATCTGTCCGCCTTCGGCGACCGGTTCACTGGCCTCGTTCGGGTTGGGGTCCCACACCTCGCGCCCGGAGAGCGACGGGTTCGGCAGCCAGTCGATCCCCGACAGGAAGCAGAAGTAGTCCATGCCGAGCTCGGTCTTGGCCGTCTCGACCGCAGTTCGCCAGGCGGAGACGTCGACGCGGACCCACAAGTCGCCTCCGACTATCTCCGAGGCGATGAAACCGTCACCGAGCTTGGAGCGGAGTCCGTCGATCAACGCTTGGCGGGCGGGATCCGCTTGCTCGGGTGCGGCTGCCTCCTCGGGTGCTGACTCCTCAGACGCGGCTGCCTCCTCCGGAGCCTCCTGGGAGGAAGGGGTCTCAGGCGACGACATGCATCGGCTCCCCTCTCCAACGGCTGGCCATGTCTTCGTTCTGGATGCGCTCCTGCAGCAACACGATCCCTTCGAGAAGGGCTTCGGGCCGAGGCGGACACCCGGGGACGTAGACGTCTACCGGAATGATCTGGTCGACGCCCTTGGTGACCGAGTAGGAATCCCAGTAAGGGCCGCCGCAGTTGGCGCACGACCCCATGGAGATCACGTACTTCGGGTCGGGCATCTGCTCCCAGAGCCGGCGGATGGGCGGGGCCATCTTGTCCGTGACCGTTCCGGAGATGACGACCAGGTCGGCCTGGCGGGCGCTGGCCGGGAAGGGGATGACACCGAGGCGCATCACGTCGTAGCGGGGCGAGCCGAAGGCCGCCCCCATCTCGATGGCGCAGCAGGCCAGCCCCCACTGGTACACCCACAGGGAGTACTTCCGGCTGGTGTTGAGCAGCCAGGTAAGAGGCTTGGGGATCTTGCCCTTGTCGATCAGGCCCACTTCAGCACCCGCTTTCGCCACGCGTAGAGGAGCCCTAGGGCCAGGATCGCTATGAAAATCATCATCTCCACCAGGCCGAACATGCCCAGGGCCTCCAGGCGCACCGCCCAGGGAAAGATGAACACTGCTTCCACGTCGAACATGACGAAGAGCAGGGCGTAGACGTAGTAGCGGATCTGGGTCTGGGCCCAGGCACCGCCCACCGGGTCCACGCCGGACTCGTAGTTGATGTACTTCTGAGGCTGCGGCCGCTTCGGGCGCAGCAGTGAGCCCACCCCCAGCATTGCCGCCACGAGGGCCATGCCCGCCGCACCGAAGACGACCACGGTGAGGTAGCTGCGCAGGAACTCCGACACGGGCGGCGATCCTATCGGCGCGCCCCAGCCGGCTTCGCAACCGCCGACGACGCGTGCACGGGAGGCCCGCATCGTCGTTGCGGCACTACTTTGGGGTCATGGCGCCTAGTTATCACCGGCTCGGAGACGTGCCCGCCAAGCGACATGTCGCCGTCCGCGACGAGAAGGGGGCTCTCCTTACCGAGGAGGTCGTCGGGGCCGAGGGCTTCAGCGGCCGCTATTCGATCCAATACCACCGCTGGGCCCCCACGCGGGTCCTGAAGGTGTCGGAAGCTGCGCCACCCGGGCCGCCGGATCTGTCGAGCGACCTGACGCTGCGGCACCACCTGCTGCGAACCGACAAGGGGCTCGAGCCGGGGGTCGACGAGCGCGACGGGCGGGTCCTGCTCTTCTTCAACTCCGACGTGAAGGTCTCGGTGTCGGCTTTCGGCGGCGACACGGGGGGTCTGGTCCGTAACGGAGGCGCCGACGAGCTCCACTTCGTCCACGAAGGCGCCGGCCGCCTGGAGTCGACCTTCGGGATCCTCGAGTACCGGTCCGGCGACTACGTGCTCGTCCCCCGCGGGACGACCCACCGCTGGGTCCCGTCGAGCGCCGCCAACCGCCACCTGGTGGTCGAGTCGCCCCTCGGCGTTCGCCTGCCCAAGCGGTACACCTCGGACGAGGGCCAGTTGCTGGAGCACGCCCCTTACTGGGAGCGCGACTTCCGCCGGCCAACCGAGTTGTGCGACCTCAACGACGAAACACCCACCGACGTCCTGGTCGTGGTCGGTGACCGGTCGGCGGTATATACCCTCGACCACAACCCTCTCGATGTCGTCGGCTGGGACGGCCACCTGTATCCCTACGCGTTCTCCATCCACGACTTCGAGCCCATCTCAGGACGCCAGCACCAGCCCCCACCGGTGCACCAGACTTTCGAGCTTGACGGGGCGGTCATCTGCTCGTTCGTCCCCCGCCGGCTCGACGACGGGCCCAACGTGATCACCGCCCCCTACAACCACGCGAACCTGGACTCCGACGAGATCCTCTACTACGTGTCGGGCGATTTCTTCAGCCGCAAGGGCATCACTGCCGGCACGCTGAGCTACCACCCCCGGGGCATCCCCCACGGCCCCGCCCCCGGCGTAGCCGAGGCCTCGATCGGCAAGGAGCGCACCGAAGAGGTCGCCGTCATGCTCGACACGTTCGCCCCGCTGACCATGGCGGCCGGCGCCGACCGATTCGACGACCCCGCCTATCCCACCAGCTGGGTCTGATCTTCCCGAGGGGCTCCAACGGGGCGACCCGTCGGCGCTGGAGGCGGTTTACCGTGCCCTTCATCCCGGAGTCCTGGCCTATCTGAGGGCGCATGGCGCCGACGAGCCTGAAGATCTGGCCTCAGACACCTTCGTGGCCCTCGCCCGCTCGCTGCCTGACTTCGAGGGGGACTGGTCGGCGCTGCGAGCGCTGACGTTCACCATCGCCAGACACCGGGTCATCGACGAAGGGCGCAAGCGAGTCCGGCGCCGGACCGAACCGGTCGACATGCAAGCGATTCTGGAATCCGCAGGCGCGGCCGACGTGGAGAGCCAAGCGCTGTCGCGGCTCGGCGTCGAAGCGGCCCGGGCTCTTATCGCCTCTCTCCCCGCGACGCAGGCCGAAGTACTGCTGCTGCGGGTGCTGGGCGATCTCTCGGTGGAGGAGACAGCCCTCATTATCGGCAAGCGACCGGGAGCGGTCCGGGCCATCCAACACCGGGCCCTGAGGCGCCTGGCGGCGCAATTGGGCGAGGACGCGTAACGCAATGGGGTCTCGGAGCGCTGATGGGTCAGTGAGACGCAAGCGGATCGACCAGGCAACCTCCGGACGGATGCTGCGTGGGGACCTACCGGCCGACGATGCTCCGCGTGGATTCACGCGTGTTGCGGCGATCTTGGGGCTGGTGCGCGGCTCACGCCCGACCTCGGACGAGTCGGAGATCTCAGCCGCGGTCCACGCGATGCAGGCAGCGATGGCCGGCACGGCCGGCTCTGCCCCGAACGGAGAGAGGTCTTCGATGAAGCGGAACTTGGTCATTCGATCGGCGCTGGTGTCGGTCGCGGCTCTATCACTCACCGGCGGCTTGGCCGCCGCAGAAACGCTTCCGGCGCCGGTCCAGGACACGGTCGCCCGGGCCGGACGGGCGATCGGCCTGCCGGTGCCCCACAGCGCCAGGTTCCGAGCTGAGCAGTTCGAGCGCCGGCAGCAGCGCCTGGCGGCCAAGTGCGAAGACGCTGAGGCGCGTGGCGACGCCGAGAAGGCCGAGCGTTGTAGGGAGAAGCAGGCCGAGCGCGACGAGCGCCGCCAGGCGATGGAGCAGTGTCGTGAGGCCCGCCAGCAGGGCGACGAGGCCAAGACCGAGGAGTGCCGCCGCCAGCGCGAACAGGCCCAAGCCGAGCGGCAGCAACGCCACGACGACAAGTGCGCCAAGGCCGAAGAGGAAGGCAATGAGCAGGCGGCCGAGCGCTGCCGCCGCGCCGAGGAAGAGCGTCGGCGTCACGAGGAAGAACGCCAACCCAACGAGAATCGTCGGCGCCAGGCCGAAGAATGCAGGCGAGCGGCCGAAGAGGGCGACGAGTCCAAGCGGGAGGAGTGCGAGCAGCTGCGCCGGCAGTGGGAGGACGAGCAGTGGGCCAGGCGCTGCGCCGAGGCGGAACGCCAGCACGGCGCTGAAGGACGGGAGCGCTGCGAGCAGGCCCGGGAGGAGCACCGGCGCCAACAGGAACAGCAGCGACAGGACGCGGAGCGCCGGCGGATGGCCGAGGAGTGCAGGCGAGCGGCTGAAGAAGGCGACGAGTCCAAGCGTCAGCAGTGCGAGGACTGGTACCGCCAGCACCAGCAGCAGGAACGTCCCGTCCGGCCCCGGCCCTAGGCGGCCACTGTCGTGGTCGCCGCTTGGGCGCCTTCGGGTGGCTCCGGCGGCTCGATGGGTTCGTTGATGTCGGTGAGGGTTAGTTCCATCTCGATGCGCGAGCCTGACAACTCGCCGATCGCATCCCGGAGCTCGGTGCCCTCGGTCGTCAGATCCATGGACAGGATCACCCTCCGAAGGAAGTCATCCGCGGAGTTCGCTAGCACCTGGACCTCGGCTGACTGAACCGCATCCCGAACTCGCTGCGTGTTGCCTCCGGTCAGATCGCGCGGAACAACGGCGCGCATATTTGCGGCCAGCGTCAACACGTCGTTCATCACCGCGATGATGTCGACCTCGCCGGTGTAAGCCGTCGTCGACGTTCCGTCGATGGGTTCGCCCGGCTGAGGCTGGACATCGCCGCTGAACCATTCCGACAGGTGGAGTCCGCGTAGACCCGCTGGGTCTTCACCGCCTCTCAGGCCGTCGAGGCTGTCGCCCTCGACCGGTCTCGGCCCCCTCGGCGTGACCACCCACGCGCCCTCTCCATCTGCGACGAAGCGAGACTCCTCGACGCCGTCTCCCTCCCTATCGATGTAGGTGAGATCCGTGACGGGCAACCGTTCGTCGTCCTCCGCGGCCGCGAATCGTCCGGTCATCTCCCATGAAGCGGGCGGACCATCGGCGCTGGTCGCGCGGACGGCGACCGCAATCTGACCGCTACGGATGTCCTCCAGATTCTCTTCGACCGCGGCCAGCGTTCCGCTCGGTTGTTCGGGTTCGGGATCCGGTGCAGCGCCTTCGTCCCCCCCGCAGCCGGCGGCCAGCACTAGTAGCCCAGCGAGGACCACGATCAGGGCGCGCCGTGGCCGAGTCAGGTGAGCCCTCATACGAACAACGTGGCTTGACGGGCCCAGTCGAGCAGCGGACCCGGAAGAATGCCGGCTGCCATCGTGATCACCAGGCACAGGCCGAGTGCAACCCCGGCAAGCAGGGGAATCGGAATGCGGCCCGGCGCACCTGGCTCGGCCACGGGATCGGGGTCGTGTTCACCCGGCCCGGCATACATGGACAGAACCAGCCGCAGGTAAACGAATGCGGCCACGGCCGCGCTCAACATGGCGAGCACGGCCAGCGCATAGAACCCGGCTTCTACCGCAGCTCCGATCACGTAGAACTTGGCGAGGAACCCCGAAGTGAACGGGACTCCCGCCTGCGCGAGCAGAAAGATGGTGAACGCCAGCGCCAGCCCGGCGCGCCGCCCTGACAGACCGCGGAAGTCAACGATCGTCGGACCTGGTGCGGCCTCGGGATCAGTGGACGACGAGACCCGCTCGACCAAAGTGACGACGCCGAAGCTGCCCAGCACCATGAACGCGTATACGAACAGGTAGAACAGCGCGGACGACAGACCCTGCGGGCTGGCCGACTGCAGCCCGATGAGCACGTATCCAGCGTGTGCAATCGACGAGTAGGCCAGGATCCTCTTGACATCCTCCTGCACGACGGCGGCAACCGAGCCGACGACCATGGTCAACACCGCGAGCCCGAGAACCACCGGCTGCCAGTCGAGACGCAAGGTCGAGAAGGCGACGTAGAACACCCGCAGCAGCCCGGCGAAGCCGGCCGCCTTGGCCACGGCGGCCATGAATCCCGTGACCGGGGTGGGAGCTCCTTGGTACACATCGGGCGTCCAGGTGTGGAACGGAACGGCGGCGACTTTGAAGGCGAGCCCTGCCAGCAGCAGCGCGACGCCGGCGAGGAGCACGCCCCGCGACGTCGGGACGTTGCCTGCGATCCACCCGACGATCTCGTGCAACTGGGTGGAGCCCGTGGCCCCGTACACCAGGGCAATTCCGTAGAGGAAGATCGCCGACGAGAACGACCCCAGCACGAAGTACTTCATCGCCGCCTCGCGCGAGGCGGCCCGGCCCACCTGGAAGCCAGCCATCACGTAGAGGGCGATCGAGAGAATTTCGAGGCCGAGGAACAGCACGATCAGATCGTTGGCCTGGGCCATGACGAGTGCGCCCGACGCGCAAAGCAAGGCCAAAGCCGAGAACTCCGGGCCTTCCAGCCCTTCGCGGCGTAGCCACGGCTCGGCCAGCAGCGCGGCGACGGCCAGAGAGGCGGCAACGAGGCAGGTCAGGAAGATCGAGAACCCGTCGACCACCACCGCGCCAGAAAAGAAGCGCTGCGGACCCTCGTCGGCCAAGCGGGCCCAGGATCCGACAGCGACAAACAGGCAGCCGGCCGCGGCAGCCACCGTGACCAGGGCGTTCCACGACGCTGGCATCGGCCGTCTGACGAGCGATCCGACGAGCAGGATCAGGAAGGCCGCTCCGGCCAGAATCAACACCGGAGCGATCGGCCAATAGACGATTTCCGGAATTGCGAGCGGAGTCACCGGCGCTCCTCGACATGTTCGACCAGGCGCTCCACCGAGGGTTCGATGCGGTCAAGAGCCACCTTGGGGTACACGCCGAGCAGAACGATCAGTACGACCAGCGGCGCCAGCACGGCGGCCTCGCGCCAGTCGAGGTCACGCACGCTCGCATTCTCCGCCGATGGCTCCCCATGGAAGACCCGCTGGTAGGCCCACAGCAGATAGACCGCGGCGAGCACAACTCCGGCGGTGGCGACGACCGCCCACCACCGGTGGGTCATGAACGTGCCGACGAGGATCAGAAATTCGCCGACGAACCCATTGAGGCCCGGGACCCCGATGGAGGACAGCATCACCACGGTAAAGATCGCGGCCAGAACAGGCGCGGCCCGCTGCAGCCCACCGAGCTCACCGATGGCACGCGTGTGGCGACGGCTGTCGATCATGCCGACCAACAAGAAGAGCGCTCCAGTCGACAGTCCGTGGTTGACCATCTGAAGCACGCTTCCCGACAAAGCCCGCCCCTCGACCGCGAACGTACCCATCACGATGAAGCCGAGGTGGGCCACCGACGAATAGGCGACCAGCCGCTTGAGGTCCGACTGCATGGCCGCCACCACCGCGCCATAGGTCACACCGACGACCGCCAGGCTCAACAACACCGGCGCCAGATCAGCGGCCGGCTCGGGAAACAGATAGAGCCCGAACCGCACCAGCCCGTACGTGCCCAGCTTCAACAGGACTCCGGCGAGGATCACCGATCCGCCCGTGGACGCCTGGGTGTGGGCGTCAGGAAGCCAGGTATGCACCGGGAAGATCGGAGTCTTGACCGCGAAGGCGATGGCGAAGGCCGCAAACAGCCAGTACGCGCCGGGCCCGCCGGGTACGGGACCCTCCGCCAGCGCCACCAGGTCGAAGGTGAGGATGCCCGTTTCGACGCGGTGCAAGAAGCCGAGGGCAAGCACGCCGACGAGAAGGAATGCCGACCCCGCCAGGGTGAATAGGAAGAACTTCATGGCCGCCCGCTCGCGGTCTTCGTGGCCCCAGCCCGCGATCAGGAAGTACATCGGTACGAGCACCACTTCGAAGAACACGAAGAACAGGAATACGTCCAAGGCCAGGAACGAGCCGAGGCAGCCGGCCTCGAGGATGAGCATCCAGGCGATGTAGCTCTTGTTGTTCCGGACGACCTTTGGCCCGAGGAGCGCTATCGGGAACAGCAGCGCCGTCAAGACGACGAGGAGCAACGAGATGCCGTCTACGCCCAGCTTCCAGGAGATCCCGAGAGCTTCGATCCACACATGCTCGGACACGAACTGGAATCCGGGGTCTGCTATTTCGAATCCGGATGCGAGCACCCCGGCCACTGCAGCCACGACGACGGTCGTGGACACGCCTACGACCTTCGCGAGGTCGGCCCGCCGAGAGGAGGTCAGGGCAACCGCGATGGCGCCGATAATGGGGACGGCGATCAGCGCGCTCAGCAGCGGGAAACTCGCGGCGGGATGCATCAGCCGCCCGCCCTCGAGACGACCCAAGCCAGCAAGATGACGGTGCCGAACGTGATGCCCATGGCGTAGTTGCGGACGTAACCGGTTTGGACACCGCGCAGCCGGGTCGCCGCGGCCTGGACCGCGCTACCGAGGCCCATGGCGGCTCCGTCCACGAGGCGGCCGTCGACGCCATCGGAAAGGGCGGTGGCGGTCGCCCGGCCCGGACCGCTCACCGCGGCCGCATAGGCGTCATCCACACCCCAAGCCCGGCGCAGCACGGCGGGCTCGAGTTGGGGACGTTCCGAGCGCGTCGCCCAGATCCGCCCGATGGCGATCCCGATGATCGACAGCACTGTCGTGATACCGGCGAGAACGAGGAAGCGACCGAAGGTCAGCTCGGCGTGATGGTGCTGCTCGATGGCCGGCTCGAGCCAGTCGGTCAGCAGGTGGAACCCGAAGGGAAGATTGAGCACTCCCCCGACGGCGCTGGCCCCGGCGAGAACCACCAGCGGCGTAAGCATCGTCTTCGGCGACTCATGCGGGTGCTTGCCCGTTTCTTCCCAGCGGGCCTTGCCGAAGAAGACGAGGAAGACCTGGCGGCTCATGTAATAGGCCGTGAGACCCGCAGCCGCTACCCCTACGACCCACAGGATGATGCTCTTGTCGTAGGCCGCGGTCAGTACTTCGTCCTTCGACCAGAAGCCGGCGAACGGTGGGATGCCGGCGATGGCGAGCCACCCGACGAGGAAGGTCACAGACGTCACCGGCAGCAGCGCCCGCAGGCCGCCCATGGCCTTCATGTCCTGCTCGTCGTCCATCGCGTGGATGACCGAACCCGATCCGAGGAAGAGCAAAGCCTTGAAGAAGGCGTGGGTCACCATGTGGAACACGGCTGCCACATACGCCCCGGACCCCACGGCAAGGAACATGAAGCCGAGCTGGGAGATCGTGGACCAGGCGAGTACCCGCTTGATATCCGACTGCGCGCACGCAACGGTTGCGGCGAAGAGGGCGGTAGCCGCGCCCACGATGGCTATCACCGTCGTTGCGTCCGAGGCGATCTCCAGCAGAGGGCTCGAGCGCACCATCAGGTAAACGCCGGCCGTGACCATGGTGGCCGCGTGGATCAGAGCCGACACGGGCGTGGGCCCTTCCATGGCATCGGGCAGCCAAACGTGGAGGGGCAGCTGCGCCGACTTCCCGCACGCACCCAGCAGGAGCAGGAGAACCACGGCCGTCGCCGTCACGCCGGCCAATCCGTCCGCCTCGGCAAACACTCCGCCGTAATCGAGGGTCCCGACTGTTCCGAAGAGCAGGAACATGGCAAGCAGGAGTCCGGCGTCGCCGATGCGGTTCGTGACGAACGCCTTCTTGCCCGCCACCGCGGCGCTCGACCGCTCGAACCAGAAGCTGATCAGCAGGTAGGAGCAGACCCCCACGCCTTCCCACCCGACGAACATCAGCAGGTAGTTGTCCGCCAGCACCAGCAGCAGCATCGAGAACGTGAACAGATTCAGGTAGGTGAAGAACCGTGCGTATCCCGGATCGCCATGCATGTAGCCGATCGAATACAGGTGAATCAGTCCGCCGACGCCCGTGACGAACAGAGCCATCGTGATCGACAGAGGGTCCACCAGCAGGGCCGCGTCGACCCCCACTGACGGAATCCATTCGAACAGCGTCACGGTGACGGCGCGGGCCTCGCTCTCGAGATCCAGTAGTCCCGCGAACGCGGCCAGCGCGCCTGCGAAAGCTCCGCCCACCGCCAGGGTGGCGACGGTCCCGATGTGTCCGAGCTTGTCGTCGTCGACGGACACGTCGGTGAGGTCGATGTCGCCGGTGTTGGTGACGGCGAAGGTGTACGTGACCTCGTCGCCCTCGTGGGCGAGGGCCGGCCCGGACTTCTCGACATCGATGCCTGGGTGGATGATGTCGAGGTCGTGGGGGTCGTCGTCGCAGACCTCGGCCCCCAGCGGGTCGTCGCCGCAGGCCGTGGCCACGTTCCGGACGTCGGAGGACGGAGCCACTGCGTTCTTCCTCAGTGTGGTTGTCTCGCCCACCGCCAGGTTGCCGATGTCTCCGATGTGGCCGAGCTTGTCGTCGTCGACGGAGACGTCCGTCAGGCTGACG
>JAHWKP010000140.1 GCA_019347775.1 Actinomycetota bacterium
GGCGGCCAGCGCCGCGGCGTCGTACTCCATGAAACCTTGGACCGGCGATTCGGGGAGGACCTCCCGGTAGTGGAGATGCTCGATGGAGGCATCCGGTCGTACAACTGCGGCCCGCACGCCCGTGCTGCCCATGTCGACCACGAGAACACTCATGCCGCGCTGTCTGCCTGCATCTGTCGGCGGTGCGAGAGCCAGGCAAACAGGACCGCGAGCCCGACCGTGACCTGGACCAGGAGCGCCAAGGTGATCACCCGGGCAAGCGTGACACCGCGGGACACGACGGTTGCCGCGATGGCAACCCATGCGACCCCTGCTGCGACGGCGGAATGGGCCAGCGGTCGTAATCCCGCCACCCGGTAGGCGACGACGCCGCCAGCCGCGAAGCCAACGAAGAGGGTGAGGATTACCACCAGGTTCAGGTTCGACGTCTCGTCTGTAGGAGCAGCGCGCACGGCCAGCACGGCAGCGACCACTGGAAAGACCATCGCCGCAGCACCCGCACCCACCGCCTTCAAGTTCAAGGTCACGGCCAGACGGGGTCGCCGAACGGGGACGGAAGGCCGAGCTTGCCGGGATTGAGGATCCCGGCCGGGTCGAGTGTGGCCTTCAGCGACTTGAGAACGTCGAATGCCGGACCCAGCGCCTCAGGCAGGTGACGGCCCCGCACGAGGCCGATGCCGTGGTGGTGGCTGATGGCGCCGCCGGCTTCGAGGGTCGTACGCATCAACGCGTCCCATACGGCGACGTACCACCGGTCGGGTTGCTCGGTCTTACCGGCGAAGGTGATGTACAGACACGCCCCGTCGGAGTAATGGTGCGACGCGTGCACGGTGGCGGCCAGCGTGCCTTCGATCTGACGGAGCGCCGTAGGAGCCGATTCGGCCAGCCCGGCCACAGCCGACCAGGGCGCCGCTATCTCGCACGTGTCGACGACAAGGCCGGCGTCGACCGCCTTCCCGAGACCTGAGACGTCGTTCCGCGTCTCCAGCCAGTGGTCAACGAGCGCATCTGACTTTGGGGTTGCCGCTGCTCCGCATATCTCCGAGACGATTCGTCCGGTCGTCGCCACGACTTCTTCATCGCCTTCGTCTAAGGCGATGAGCACGCAATCGTCACCGGCGTCGTCACCGAAATGACGGCGGCTCTCGCGCTCGTCGTAGAGGCGCAGCACCGCCGGCGTGGCACCGCGGCGCAAGACGCGGCGGCAGGCATCCAACCCGCCAGAGACATCGGAGAAACCCCAAGCCGCCTTCCACCTGGTTTGCGGCACGGGATGCGCTCGCATCCGAGCCTTGGTCACGACCCCGAGCGTCCCCTCGCTCCCCACGAACAGCTGCGTCAGATCCGGCCCCGTCGCTGAGCGCGGGCCGCGCCAGCCGGTGCGGATCAGCGAACCGTCGGCCATCGCGACCTCCAGCCCTTCCACCATGTCGGCGACGGTGCCGTAGCGCGTCGAGTACTGACCGGCACCACGGCAGGCGATCCACCCGCCGACGGTGGCGAGATCGATCGATTGCGGCCAGTGACCGATCGTCAGCTGGTGCGAGTCCTGAAGACGGTCCTCGAGCGCCCGGCCGTTCATCCCGGCGCCGACCGTCACCAGTAGCGAGTGGTCGTCGACGTCTTCGAGAGAGTCAAGGGCACCGAGGTCCAGAGCGACCCCACCGTGCACGGGGAGGCTGCCGCCACAAACCCCGCTACGGCCACCGAAGGCAGTCACGGGCACGCGCTCGGTCGAACACAAGCTCAGCACCGCGGCAACCTGGGTCGCATCGGTCGGACGCGCGACCACATCGGGCCGCGCACGGACGCCGCCCTGCTGGTTGTGCCGCCACACCATGGCAAGCGGCCACCAGTCGACGCCCGCATCCGCCAGGTCGGCGCCGGCCTCGCTGACGCCTTCGGCCACCTCACTCAAACGCCGGGCCAGGCTCACGGCTGGAGTCTGGCTTTCGCGAGCAGGGACTCGGCGTCCTGACGGGCGGCCTGTGCTCCTCTCTCGTCCAGTAATGCCGCCCGGGTGCGTCGCTCGAGAACGTCGTCGGCATCGGCGGCCATCTCCTCGCGGGCCGACCACACGACTTCGCCCCGGAGGTAGGGCAGCCCCGTCACGAGAGGGCGCGCCAGCGACGGATCGGTAGTACACAACTCGTTAATGGCGCCGGCTTCGGAGCCGAAACGTGAGACGAGGTAGGACCACCTCTCCGACTCGACCCCAGCCGGTGGACCCGGGTCGCCATCCTGACCCCACAAGGGCATCCGCGTAGTGCGACACCGCCCGAAATTGCGGCCCAGGACCGTGGCCGCGGCATCGACGGTGTCGGCCGCCATGGCCCGATAGGTCGTGAGCTTGCCGCCGGTGACCGTCACCAGTCCGTCCGGACCGACCTCGACGGCGTGGCGTCGGGAGAGATCCGCGGTGCGGGCCCGCTTGGCGCTGGTGAGCAACGGTCGCAGCCCCGCCCAACGTCCGACAACGTCGTCGGGCGATATCCGTCGACGGGACACCGAGTTGACGGCACGGAGTAGATAGTCGACGTCGGACTCCGTGCAGGTCGGGTCGTCGAGTGGCCCTTGGTAATCGGTGTCGGTCGTGCCGACGTAGGTCCTGCCCGCCCACGGAATGGCGAAGATCGATCTGCGGTCGCCCGACACGGGGAGCACGACCGCGCTCACCATCGGAAGCATCTCGCCTGGCACGACGATGTGGATTCCCTTGGCAGGCCGTATAGATCCTCTGGCCGTCTCCGGACGGAGCTCATCGGCCCAGACCCCGGTGGCGTTCACAATCGCCTTGGCCCGACTCTCGACGCCCTCGGCCAGCCGTGCGCCGGTGACCTGGCCGGCGGGATCGTGAACCAGCGACTCGACCGGAGAGTGGTTGGCGGCGGCCGCACCGAACCGCAGCACCGCCGTCCGCACGATCGCGAGGGTGAGCCGGGCATCGTCGGCCCAAGCGTCCCAATAGATGAAACCCGAGGCGAGCAGTTCGGAGCGGAGGCCGGGCGCCAGGTCGGCCGCTTCGGCTCCGCCGATTCTCTGGTGGCGGTGACCGATACGGGCCCCGCCGGCCAGGTCGTACATCCACAGTGCCGACCGGTAGGCCTTGGTCACGGCCTTGTGAGCCGGCTTGCCGTCCTTGCTCAACATCGGGATGAGGAAGGGCAGGGGTTTCACCAGATGCGGAGCGTTGCGCAGGAGCCGCTGCCGCTCGGCCAGGTTCTGGGCGACAAGGCGGAACTCGCGTTGCGACAGGTAACGAAGCCCGCCGTGGACGAGCTTCGAGGATCTCGACGAAGTCCCCGACGCCCAATCGCGCGCTTCGACTATCGCGGTGCGCAGGCCTCGCGACGCGGCGTCGAGGGCCACGCCTGCGCCGGTGATGCCTCCGCCGATCACCAGCAGATCGAAGTCCTCGTCGGCCAGCCGGGTCAGGCCCCGCTGCCGCGAGAATTGTTCAGGTGGGATCGTTGGCGCTGGCCCGCTCTGCATCGGTGATCGGATCGTCGGGCGGGATATCCCGACGGTCCGCCCGCAGGCTGGCCCAGATTGTGATGGTCAGGACGATGATGATGACGCCCAGGCTGGCCCACGTCGGCAGGTGGAAGAACTCGACGGCGAGCATCTTGAGTCCGACGAAAGCGAGGATGACGCCGAGTCCCTGATTGAGGTAGCGGAAGCGGTCGGCCATCCCGTACAGGAGAAAGTACAGAGCCCGCAGGCCGAGAATGGCGAAGGCGTTTGAGGCAAACACGATGAACGGTTCCCGGGAGACAGCGAGCACCGCGGGTACGGAGTCGACCGCGAACACGACGTCGGTGGCCTCGATGAGCACGAGCACGGCGAACAGCGGAGTTGCCAGCATTGTGCCGGTGCGCCGGGTGAACAACTTCTGGCCGTCGTACTCGTGGGTAGATGGCACGACCCTCCGCACCAGCTTGAGCACCGGGTTGCTCTCGGGATGGACCTCGGAGCCGTGGCCGCGGAAGATCTTGAAGGCGGTGTAGATCAGGAAGGCGCCGAACACGTAGAGCACCCAGTCGAAGCGCTCGATAAGGGTGACCCCGGCGAAGATGAAGATGGCCCGCATGACCAGGGCGCCGAAGATGCCCCAGAACAGAACCCGGAATTGGTAGAGCCGCGGGACTGCGAAGTAGCCGAAGATGACCGCCCACACGAAGACGTTGTCGATCGAGAGGCTCTTCTCGATGAGGAAGCCCGAGAGGTATTCGAGCGATGCACCGCCACCCTGCCAGGCCCACATGATGAAGGTGAAGCTCAGGCCGATGCTGATCCACACGGTCGACTCCAGGGCCGCCTCCTTGAAGGCGATCTCGTGCGGCGTGCGATGCACGACGAGCAGGTCGACCAGAAGGAGGGTCGTGATGCCGGCCACGAGCGCCGCCCAGACCCATCCAGGTACCTCGAACGAGGCGAACTCAGGCGCGCCCGGCCCGACTGCGGCCAGCGCCCGGATCACCGGGCCAAATTAGTTGGTTTCGACCGGTGACCCGTCCGGCGTGAACCGGTCTCCAGTCGAAGGCTGGCCGTCGATCAGGCGAGGTCGAACCGGTCGAGGGTCATGACCTTGTCCCACGCCGCCACGAAGTCCCGCGCGAACTTCTCCTTGCAGTCATCGGACGCGTACACCTCCGAGATGGCCCGCAGCTGAGAGTTCGAGCCGAAGACAAGGTCGACGGCGGTG
>JAHWKP010000141.1 GCA_019347775.1 Actinomycetota bacterium
GGCTGCACGAATCACTTCGAGTGCGAGGCCGCCTGTCCCAAGAACATCAGCGCCGATTTCATCGGCGAGCTCAACCGAGATTTCCTCAAGGCGATGGTGCGCGCGCGCGACACGCTCCAGAAGCCCACCTGAGACGGTATGCCCACTCCGCCTGCCGACGAGGCGGAGCTCTTTCTCCGCGCACGAGCCCTGGCGGGCCGGTCGCTCGACGAGCTTGCAGGCTCGCTCGGGCGCAGCGTTCCCCCCGATCTCCGCCGCCAGCTTGTTCCCCTGCTCCTCACCCAGATCGACGATCGTCACCCTCGCCCCCGCTTCCGCGAGACGGCGGGCGCTAGCCGCCCCCAGCCCGGAGGCTCCCCCGGTTACGAGTGCTGACGCTTCATTGAGATCCATGCGCTCGAACCTAGATCGGAGCGGGGCGGGGCCCGGCGGGCCTAGCGGTAAGGGCGGTCGGGGGGGCCGAGGGTGGTCGGCAGTTCGGTGCCGGAGCCTCCGGACTGGGTCATGGCCGCGGCCACCGCAAGCCGGTCCACGACATCGTTCAGCGGATCGTCACTGTGTCCTTTGACCCACTCGAACTTCACGTCGCCCCGGCCGATCACCTCCTCGACCAAGGGCTCCCACAGCTCCCGGTTGATCACCGGCTCCTTCTTGGCGTTGCGCCAGCCGTTGGCCCTCCAGCGCACCCACCACCTGTCGCGGAAGCAGTTGATGACGTAAGTCGAGTCACTCACGACAAGGAGCTCACCCGGATGCGACCGGATCGCCTCCAGGGCGGCCCGCAGTTCCATCTTCTGATTAGTCGAGTGGCGCTCGGCCCCGCTGGCCCACGCCCCGGTGGTGTCGACCCACGCCCATCCCCCGGGGCCCGGATTCCCCGAACAGGCGCCGTCGGTGTAGACGACCTGCGGCGCGGGCTCCGACATATCCGTATTGTCCTCGGTGAGATGGCCAAGGAAGACCGACCAGCCCGAGGACGGGGAGCAAAGGAAGAGCGCAAGCCGATTTTCGAGCGGCTGCAGCCCTTCGCACCCTGGGACCAGCGCAACGCGCCCAACCTGCTCAGCGCCGAGGTGGCCGCCGCCCGAGCCGGCCGGTTGGCCGCCGCCTCCGAAGCCTTCGCCGCCGCGGCGGCCCGGACCGCCGACGACGACGGGGCGCCGCAGGCGGCCAAGGAAACCCTCGCCCATACCGCCCGCACCGTTTCGTGGCATGCATCGGTGTGGCGCGACCACTTGGGCGGGTCCTCCGACGCCGACGGAAAGCTGAGTGCTCTCTGCCAGGAGGCGGCCGGTCGCCAGAACCAGCTCGAGGCCACGGCCGTGATGGCCCGGGTCTGCCTGCCTCAGATGCTGGGCGAAGCCGTGCTTCTGCAGGCCGAACTCGGCGACGACCTCGACCGGGACCAGTCCCGGTGGTTCACGATCGTGACCGACGACCTGGAGTCGGCCCGAGCCGAACTCGAACTCGTCCTGCAGTCACAGCTCGGTCCGGGTGACGGAACCCGGCTGGCCGCGGCCTGCGCGGAGGTTGCCAGAACCGTTTGCTAACCTAATCGTTCTCATGTCGAACGATAAGGCCGGCGCAACCGCCACCGAAGAATCCAAGCCTGCCTCAGGAGCCAAATCCAAGCGACGCTCCGACAGCGATCGCATGATCGAAGCGGTGCGGGTGCTGGCCCGGCTGGCTCGCGGCGTCGAAGTGGCCTGCCAGAAGAGCAAGCTCTCACTGGCCCAATACCGGCTTCTCGGCTTCGTCGCCCGATCCCCCCAACGGGCCAGCGAGCTCGCCAATAGGGCATCGGTCTCCAAGCCCACCTTGACCTCGCTCATCGACGGACTCGCGGAGCGGGGGTTCGTCCGCCGCGAACAGGTCGAGGGGGACCGCCGGGGCATCCGGCTCGAGGTCACCAAGAAGGGCTCAGAGGCGCTCAAGCTGGCCGACGACCTGCTGTGCGAGCGACTATCGGTGCTCACCGCGGACGATCCCGAGCGCCACCTCGTACAGGGCCTGCTCAATCTGGGCGAGTCGCTCGACCGGGAGTGGGACGCCAAGGTCGCCGAGCTGGCGGCGAAGAGCAAGTGACCGTCACCTCCTACCGCACTCCCGATCAGAAGCTGGAACAGCCCTCCGACGCGCTCGTTCCCGAGGACCGCCCCACCGCTTACGAGCCGGTAAGTGTCGTGGCCCGCTACGAACCGCCGCGGGCGCGAGTCAATCCCGATCCCGACATGAACTGGGCCCGACGGCTGGCCCCGCTGGTGTGGGCGCGCCGGCGCCACCTCTTCGTCGGGCTCATCGCCGCTCTGGTGACGCTCGCCGTGCAGATCGCCATTCCCCGCGTCGTCGGCCTGGCCATCGACGCCATCATCCAGAACCCAAGCCGCAGCCTGACGTCGTTCGCGCTGGTGCTGGCCGGTCTCGCAATCGCCAGAGGCCTGGCCCACTACGTCTACCGCTACAAGCTGCAGCGCTCCAGCCTCGGAATCGAAAACGACCTGCGCAACCTGATCTACACCCACCTCACGCGCCTGTCGTTCAGCTTCTTCGACCGCGTGCAGTCCGGTCAGTTGATCTCACGCGCCAACTCCGACATCCGCGCCGTGCAGATGTTCCTGGGCTTTGCGCCGACGGTGGCGATCTCGATCCTCACCTTCATCGCCGCCTTCGGCTTGATGCTTTCCATTCACGTCCCCTTGGCACTGGTGGCCGGGGTGACCATGCCGTTCGTCTATCTGACCGGGCGGCACATGCGCTCGAAGATGTTCCCGATCTCCTGGATCGTGCAGGCCCGCACCGCCGATCTGGCCACGATCGTCGAGGAGAGCGTCACCGGCGTCCGCGTGGTCAAGTCCCACGCGGCCGAGCCCCAGCAGGTGTCGCTGCTCCAACGGTCGGCTGAGCGGCTGCTGTGGGCCGCCAACCTCCAGGTCGACATCCGGGCCCGCTTCCAGCCCCTGATGCAGAACTTCCCCCGCCTCGCCCTGGCTCTCGTTCTGCTCTACGGAGGCTGGCTGGCCATCAACGGCCAGGTATCGATCGGCGACCTCGTGACCTTCAACGGTTACGTCTTCATGTTGCAGGCGCCGTTCATGATGCTGGGCTTCCTCATGGTGATGGCCCAGCGGGCCGCTGCCTCGGCCAAGCGGATCCTCGAGATCCTCGACCAGTCGCCCGAGATCCACGACCGTCCGGGTGCATTCGACCTGATCGACCCCAAGGGCGACGTCAGGTTCGAAGACGTCAGCTTCGGCTACGCCGACGGCGAGAACATCCTCTCGGAATTCAACCTGCACCTTCAGCCCGGCGAGACGGTGGCCCTGGTCGGCCGCACCGGTTGCGGCAAATCCACCGTCGCTCGCCTGCTGGCCCGCTTCTACGACGTGCGCGAAGGACGGGTGCTCGTCGACGGCAAGGACATCCGGGACCTCACCGTCGCCAGCCTGCGCGCCGCGGTCGGCCTGGTTCTCGACGAGCCCTTCCTGTTCTCCGAGCCCATCCGCGACAACATCAACTACGGACGACCTACCGCCACCCAGGAGGAGGTGGAGGCCGCGGCCCGCGCCGCCGGCGCCGAGGACTTCATCCTCGAACTCCCCGACGGTTACGACACCGTGATCGGCGAGCGGGGCTACACCCTCTCGGGCGGCCAGCGCCAGCGCATCGCCATCGCCCGCACGCTGCTGGCCAACCCGCCGGTGCTCGTGCTCGACGACGCCACCAGCTCGGTCGACGTCCAGCGCGAGCAGGAGATCCACGGCGCCCTCGCCACCCTCATGGAGGGACGAACCACGCTGATCATCGCCCACCGCCTCTCGACCATCAGCTTGGCCAAGCGGGTTCTTCTCATGGAGAACGGCCGCATCACCGCCGACGGCACCCATGAAGAGCTGATGGCCACGGTGCCGACCTATGCCGACGTGCTGGCCCGCGGTGAGGACGAGTGGCAGGCGGCCCACAACCCGCCGAAGCCCTCGGACCTCGACAGTCCCCTCGAGAGCGACGACGAGGCCGACCTGCCGCCGCAACTGCGGGCCCTCAAGCACCTGGCCGCGGCCCGATCCGGCGACGGTGAACGCTCACGGCCGCGGTTCGACGGCGACGGCTTCGACGACTCACCCGTTCCCGGGGGAGGCCAGTAATGGGCTGGCATGGAGGAGGCGGAGGCCACTGGGGAGGCGGTGGCGGTGGATTCGGCGGGCACGGCGCGACGCGCGCCGCGGGCTTGCCTTTCGCCGGCATTCCCTCGGAGTTGCGCGAGGCCGTCGAGGAGATCGAAAAAGACGAACCAGAAATCCCGCTGCGGGAGGTCGACTTCTCCCATCGGACCCCCGAACGCGACCGGCGCTTCTCGCTGCGGGTGTCGACCTACTACGAACGCTTCCAGCAGAGCCTCTTCTACGTCCCGGCGCTCTACATCGTCGGCGCCGGGGTCCTGGCCTGGTCGACGAACTGGTTCGACCGAGCGTTCGCGGAGCGCCTCCCGGAGCTGCCGTTCCTGCTCCCGACGACGGTCGAGAGCGCCCGGTCGACCCTCTCGACGATCGCCGGCGCGACGATCACGGTCGCCGGTGTGGTGTTAGATC